>JBKJXJ010000447.1:0-15128 GCA_046716125.1 Candidatus Eiseniibacteriota bacterium | reverse complement strand
GCGCGACCTATTGGCTCTGCCGCCGCTCGGTGGACGACCCCTCGTTCCCGCGATATCCGCGGCTCCCGATCCGGGCATGCCTGGGTTTCGGGTGGAAGGCGGAATGAGCGGGTCGGACCAACCTCCGCCCGGCTACGGCAGCACGATCAGCCGCGACACCCGATGCATCCCCGGCGTCAGGAACCGCGCGAAGTAGAGTCCGCCCGGGACCCGCGCTCCGCCTTCCGAGACCGCGTTCCAGGGGAACTGGTAGCGGCCGGCGCCGAGCGAGCCGGAGACGATGCTGGCGATGCGACGCCCGGTGAGGTCGTAGATCGCGAGGCTGACCGGCGCGGCTTCGGGCAGATCGAACGCGAACATCGCCTCGCGCGAGAGCGGATTGGGGCGCGGGGCATGGAACGCGAGCGCCTTCGGCAGATCCTTGCCCGGGACCCCGGTCGTGCTGGAGATCGGCTTCGCCCGCAGCGAGACCACGAGATCGCTGGCCGCCGTGGCGCCGGGAAGCGCCTCGTCGGTGCTCGCGAAGGTGAGGGTCGCCGTGTACTCCTGATCGAGCGTCGCGCCCACGTCGTTGAACGCGAGGCTCCAGGTCTGTCCCACGCCCGCGAGCAGCGTGGGCGTGAAGCCGCCGACGATCGAGAAGCGGCCGTCGCCGCCCACGATGTTGGCCGAGTTGACCGAGAGCTGTGCCTGAAGCGCGTCGTAGCCCAGGTTGTGCACGCGCACCGGTTGGTTCGAGAAGTCGCCGATCGCGTGGTCACCGAAATCCACCGGGGTGGCGAGCAGCGCGGAGCTGGAATCGAGCGAGGACGCGGCATGGTCGAGCACGGTGCCGCTGAGCGACACGTTCGAGACCGGTACGTCCAAGTCGTCCGAGTTCACGGTGAGCGTGCCGCCCTTGGCGCCGACCGAGGCCGTGCTCATCCCGATCGCATGGTTGTTGGCCGCCACGCCCGCGTCGGCGGTAAAGGTGCCACCCGGCGCCGGGAAGCCGGTCGGCGCGGTCAGGGTGTAGGTCAGCTCGTCCGCCGGCGCCGTGGCCCCGTTGGAGACCGCGAAGTTCGTGTTCGCCGTCGCGCCGATGAGGACGCTGCCGAACGGAAGCGTCGACCCCGCCACCACCTTGGCCGGGACCTGGATGGTGATGACCACCGGCAGGTGATCGGAGGACGCCTTGAGCGCGTCGGCGACGGCGAGCGGCACCGAGTTGTTGAATCCGCCGCCGTTGATGTCGGTGTTGTAGTGCTGGCCGTCGTTCCCGTACTGGAACGGGTAGGCGAACGCGCCGAAGACGGCGCCGACCGGCAGGTAGTCGAGCCCTTCGCCGTCCTGCATGCCGTAGGAGGTGAGCCAGAGGTCGAACCGGTCGTCCATGCCCCCGCCCGCGAAGCCGCCGCAGTCGGTGTTGCACGGACACTGCGTGTGGTAGAGGGCATAGCCCGAGTTGTTGTTCCAGATGCCGGGCATGCTGAGCGGGTCTTTCAGCCGCCCGTCGTTGTCGAGCTGGGTCTCGGTCAGGCGGATGTAGCCGCCCTCCAGCGCGCTGTAGAAGTTGGTGTCGCCGCCCATCATCAGATTCGTGCCCGCGGGGATCAGATTGAGCTGATTCCGGATGTCGGTGCACTCGAGGCGGCGCTCGGTCGAGTCCACCGTCGCCGGGCCGCCGGCCTTGAAGTGGATCGAGTAGACGCGGGTCCCGGCGGCCGTGGCGGTGTAGCCGACCGGCTTCACCAGGCACTGCATGACGTCGCGCGGCCCGGACGTGCTGAGTAGGGAGAGCCCGGTCACGGTGACCTTGGCGGGCTTGTAGAAGACGGCGCCGCCCTCGTCGAACGAGAGCGTGATCCAGGAGGTGGCCGCCCACTCGCCCGGCTGGGCGACGTTCAGCACGTTCGTCAGGAACGAATCGCGGCCCGCGGCGCTGTTGAGCTCCTGGACGATGATGAGATCGGCGTTGATGCCGGAGACCACGGTGCGGAAAGCCGCCTGACGGGTCGAGATCCCCCCGTTCGGGTACTCCCACAGGTTCCACTCCACGAAGCGCAGGGCGTGGGAGGGGGATGCCGCGCAGGTCAGGAAGAGCGCCGCGAGGGTGGCGACGGCACTGGGGAGACCGCCGGTCTTCCGCCGGGTCATGGGCATGGAGACTCCGTCGCTCGAGGGTGCGACCGGCAGGGGAACCGCTCGCGGCGGCCGCGTTGCGAAAGCTATGTCGTTGTGACGCCGGGTAGATTGTAGGACTCGAAGCGTCGGGCCCGCAACCTCCGCACGCGGCGCCCGTTCGGCGCGTGCGTCCCCCCGGACGGCGCACAGGGCGGCCGAGTTGGGCAGGGTGGGGCCCGTGGCGTCGGCGGGGTGCCCCGGTCTCGCCCGCGGACGGGGCTAACCTGTTCAGGGTTAACGGTTCCCGCTCAAGGCGGGCGGGTTGGCGGCCGATATTGCGGGCATGACACCTGCCTCCGCGCGCGACGACGAACGCAGTCCTTCGGTCAGCGTGGCCGAAGTGTTCTCGGCGCTGTCGTTCGCACTCGACATCACCGAAGGGCACCCGTTCGGCCATGCGCTCAGGACCTGCCTCATCGGCATGCGCCTCGCCAAGCGCCTGGGACTCCCGATGGTGGACCAGCGCGACCTCTACTACGCGCTGATGCTCAAGGACGTGGGCTGCTCGAGCAACGCCGCCCGCGTGTTCGAGCTGTTCGGCGGCGACGAGCGCGTGGCCAAGCGCGATCTGAGGCACGTGGACTGGGCCAACTACTTCAAGGCCGCCCGCTTCGCGCTGGCGCACGCGGCACCCGGCTCATCGTGGTTCGAGCGTGCCTGCCGTGTGGCGGGGCTGGCGGCTGCGGGACCGCGCGAGGCGGCCAAGCTGGTCGAGGCCCGTTGCCAGCGCGGCAGCGACATCGTGACCCGGCTGGGATTCAGCCCGCAGGTGGCGGCGGCGCTCCGCTCGCTCGACGAGCACTGGGATGGCCACGGCTACCCGCGCGGGCTGCGGGGCCATGAGATCCCGCTGCTCGCTCGATTGATGGGGCTGGCGCAGACGCTCGAGGTGTTCGCCGCACTCGAGGGCCCGCACGCGGCGCTCGAGGTGGCGCGCGAGCGCGGCGGGCGCTGGTTCGATCCGTCGCTGGTCGATGCGGCCGGGGAACTTGAGGCGGATCTCGCCCACTGGTGCAGCCTCGACGAGCACGCGTTGCAGCAGGCGGTGCGTGACTGCGAGCCCGGAGACGCGGCACTTCTCGCCGGCGCGGGCACCCTGGACCGGATCGCCGAAGGGTTTGCCGCGGTGGTGGACGCCAAGTCCCCTTACACCGCCACCCATTCGGCACGCGTCACCGACATCGCGGTCGGCATCGCGAGTGAACTGGGATTGCCGGCCGGGGAGCTCGCCGAGCTGCGCCGCGCGGGACTGATGCACGACCTCGGCAAGCTCTCGATCCCCAACTCGATCCTCGACAAGCCGGGCGCGCTCTCCAACGAGGAATGGGAGCTGGTGCGCCTGCACCCCTTCTTCACCCAGTGCATCCTCGAGCGCATTCGAGGTTTCGGCTCGCTGGCGGTGGTCGCGGCCTCACACCACGAGCGTTTGGATGGTCGCGGCTACCACCGCCAGCTACGCGGAGAGGCCATCCCGCGCGGCGGCCGCGTGCTCGCGGTGGCCGACATGTTCGAGGCTCTGACGGCCGACCGTCCCTACCGGCCGGCGATGCCCGAAGAGGTGGCGCTCGAGATCCTCGAGAAGGAGCGTGGCGTCGGGCTCGATCCGAACGTCCTCGATGCGCTCCTCTCCGCGCTCGAGCGCGGCGCCGGTCGCGACGCGGCCACGGAGCGCGCCGCGTAGGATCGCGGTCCGCAGCCTCCGCATCATTGCCGGTCGGCTCACGGTCGCCGGCGAATCACCCCGATCGTCTCCAGCGCCCTCGCGTATTCGACCACGAACTCCAGCGGCACCGGGCCATGGATCGCCGAGACCGCGTCGCGGATCTCCTGCAGCGTGCGCCGGCCGTCCGTGAGGTTCAGGACCTCGTAGGCGTAGTCGCCACCCGAGCCCCGCATTCCCTGATGAGCGCGCAGGCGCAGCGAGTCGGCGGCGGCGCGGCCGAGGTGGTCCTCGAGATAGTCGTATCCGAACACGCCCATCGGTCCCCGGATCGCGACGTTGCGCTGGAAGACGATGGCGCCGTCGCCTCGCGCCTCGGCCGCCACGCCGGGGGGGCCGGTCAGGCGCTCGAGGTCGGCGAGGAACGCGGCCGCCTCGGTTCGCGCCGTCGCGGGCAGCTCCACCAGCCGCGCGTACGAGCCCACCACCGCGCGCTCGTAGGCGAGGTGGAAGCGTCCGAGATTCGCCGCTTCCTCGGGCGATGCCTGCCCGGCCCGCCGCAGCATCGTCGCGGTGCGGACCAGGGCGCGGGAGCGATGGTTGCGCACCAGCGCGGCGCCATCCGCCGCGCCCGCCCGTGACAGGAAATACCCGCAGGCGGCGCCGATGAACGCCGCGCGCTTGAGCTTGGTCGGATCGATGTTCCCGGGCACGTCGTGGTTGGTGTGGATGTAGCGGTCGGGCCAGTCGTTGAGATAGATGGTCGGGATGCGGAACGAGCCTTCGCAGTAGACGTCGTGATCGCTGCCCCCGGTGTGCTCGGACATCTCGGCCAGCGCCGCTTCCTTGCCGCCCTCGGGCGAGTGGAGCGGGAGGTCGGAGCCGCGACCCGAGGCGAACGCCGCAGTCTGGCGATTGACGAACTCGCCGAACGCCTCGGCCACGTCGTACACGAACGACGGGAGGCTCGCCGGCCCGCGCGTGACGTGGAAGATGGCCTTGGTCTCGGGGCCGCCGCCCACCATGTCCATGTGGATCGCGGCCTTGATGCGGGCGGGCAACTCCGGCCGGCCGTTGAGCAGCGTCAGCGACCCTTCGATCTCGGGCGGCCACACGAACCGCAGGGTCCGCGCGGGTGGCGGGATGCGGCCCTCGCGGATGAGCTTCTGCAGCGCCCGTGCCACTTCAAGGATCGTGGCGGCGCCGCTGGCGTTGTCGTTGGCGCCGGGGCGCGGATGGTCGAGGTGACAGGTGAAGACGATCTCCTCGCCCTTGCGGGCCGGGTCGGCGCCGGGAATGGTCGCCTCGACGATCTCGTAGGCGCCCGCATGCTTCCCCGCGCGCACGACGGCGTCGAGCCGGACGCGCTCGCCGGCGCGCAGCCGGCGCTGGAACTCACGCGCCTGCTTGAGCGAGACCATGAACGCGAACGAGGGCCGCTCGGCGAACGTGTCGAGATGCCCCCAGCGCACGAGGTTCTCGTTCTCGCCCCACCAGGCGGTGCGCTGGTTCTGGGCGTAGCTCACGATCCCGGCCGCCCCGAGACGCTCGACCGCGATGCGCGCCACGGCGCCGGGCTGCGACGAGGCGAGCACGAGCCGGCCCCGCACCTCCTTGCCCGCGTAGTCGGCCTCGGAGGTCCCGGTGCCGACGTCCACCAGGTCGGCGGTCGCGGCACCGCTCTCGCTGTCCTGTGCCAGGGAGAGCGGCATCGCCTCCCAGCTCGCGATGCGATCCTCGCGCACCCATGCTCCGTTCCGCTCCCGCAGCTCCCACAGCTCGGCGAACTCGGCGTCCCACGGCGGCCGTGACCTCTGGGTGCCGTAGAAACGCACGCCGTCGGCGGGAAACTTCGTGATGCGCGCGTCCGGGAGACCGTAGCGGTGGAGCGTCTCCACGATGTGCGTGGCGGCGTTGCGGAAACCTTCGGAGCCCCGCATCCGGTGCTGGCGGGAGAGAGCCTCGAGGTTGCGGAGGGCCGCCTCGCCCGAGAGCTCGTCGGCGAGGGCGTGCGCGACCGAGTCGGCGAGGAAGGGGGCAGGCTCGGCGTGACCGGCGGCCGCACCCAGGGTGAGCGCGGCGACGAGAACGAGCGCGAACGCCGGCGACGTCGTCGCCCGGCCGGGGCGCGGGCGCATCACGTCTTCCCGGTGATCGCCCGCCACACCATCAGCACCGGGTCGTAGAACCGGTCCACCACGCGCTCCTTGAGCGGGATGATGGCGTTGTCCGTGATGCGGATCGACTCCGGACAGACCTCGCTGCAGCACTTGGTGATGTTGCACAGTCCGATGCCGGCTTCGTCCTTGAGGAACCCGGCACGGTCGGCGCCGTCCATCGGGTGCATCTCCAGCCCTGCGATCCGCACCAGAAAGCGGGGCCCGGCGAACTGGTGCTTGAGCTCGTGCGTGCGCAGCACGTGGCACACGTCCTGGCAGAGGAAGCACTCGATGCACTTGCGGAACTCCTGCACGCGATCCACGTCGGACTGCTGCCAGCGCCAGTCGGCGTCCGGCCTGGGCTGGAACGGCGGGATGCGCTTGTTGACCTCGTAGTTCCACGAGACGTCGGTCACGAGATCCCGGATGATCGGGAACGTCTTCATCGGCCGCACGACGATCGGCGCGCCGGCCGGGAAATGCTCCATCCGGCTCTTGCACATGAGCGCGGGCTTGCCATTGATCTCGGCGCTGCACGACCCGCACTTGGCGGCCTTGCAGTTCCAGCGCACCGCGAGGTCGGGGGCGGCGTGGGCCTGGATCCAGTGGATCGCGTCCAGCACCACCATCCCGGTCTCGATCGGGACCTTGTACTCGACCTCCTCGCCGCCCGAGGCGTCGCCGCGGTAGACGCGGAGGATGGCCTGGCGGCCGGTCGCGTGCTCCGCCTCCATCGCGCGCGCGGCCGTGGTCGCAGCCATTGCTCCGGCGACCGCGCCTGCGATCCCCCCGGCCACCGCGGCCCCGCTCATGATGCTTTCCCCGCCGGCTGCGGCGCCGCGTCGAACAACGCCTTCAACTCGGCCGGCATCTCGGGCAGCGGCGTGGGCGCGACCTTCATGCCGTCGGCAGTGCGGGTCGCGCACATGTTCACCTTCCCGAGCGCGGGGTCCATGCCGGGGAAATCGAGGCGCGAGTGCGCCCCGCGGCTCTCCTTGCGCAGCAGCGCGCTGCGCGCGATGGCCTCGGAGACCAGCAGGAGGTTGCGCAGGTCGCGCGACAGGTGCCAGCCCGGATTGAAACTCCGCGAGCCCGCGACCCGCACCCGCGCCACGCGATCCTTGAGCGCCTCGAGTTCGCGGAGGGCCAGCTCGAGGTCCTCCTGCACGCGAAAGATGCCGACGCCCCGGCCCATGGAGTCCTGGAGCGCCTCGTGCACATCGTACGGTGTCTCGCCCGTCGTACGCGCGAAGGGGGCGAGCATTTCGGCGATCTCGGCCTCGACCTCGGCCTCGGCGACCTTCGGAGCTCCGAGGAGGTCGGTGGCGTAGCGCGCGGCGCCGACGCCGGCGCGCTTCCCGAACACGACCAGATCGGAGAGCGAGTTCCCGCCCAGCCGATTGGCGCCGTGCATGCCGGCGGACGCCTCGCCGGCGGCGAACAGGCCCGGCACGGTCGCGGCACCGGTATCGGGCTCCACCCGGATGCCGCCCATCATGTAATGGGTGGTGGGCCCCACCTCCATCGGCCCGACGGTGATGTCCACGTCGGCCAGATCCTTGAACTGGTGGTACATGGACGGCAGCTTCTTCTTCACCCGGTCGGCCGGCATGTAGCTGATGTCGAGGAACGCCCCGCCGTGCGGCGTGCCGCGGCCCTCGCGCACCTCGGTATAGATGGCGCGCGCGACGTTGTCGCGGGTCGAGAGCTCGGGCGGTCGGCGCGCGTCGGTCTGCTCCCCTTCGACCGCGGCCTCGACCCAGCGGCGCGCCTCGTCCTCGTCGGCCGCGTACTCCGGCCTTCGCGCCTCGGGCAGGTACTTCCACATGAAGCGCTCGCCCAGGCTGTTGCGCAGGATGCCGCCCTCGCCGCGCACGCCTTCGGTGACGAGGATGCCCATCACCCCCGGCGGCCACACCATGCCGGTGGGATGGAACTGGAGGAACTCCATGTCGATCAGCTCGGCGCCGGCGTGGTAGGCAAGTGCCTGCCCGTCGCCGGTGTACTCCCACGAGTTCGACGTCACCTTGTACGCCTTGCCGACGCCGCCGGTGGCGATGACCACCGCCTTGCAGCGGAACAGGACGAACGTGCCGTTGTCGCGCCGGTAGGCGAGGGCGCCCGCGATGCGACCGCCGTCGGTGAACAGCTTCGTCACCGTGAGCTCCATGTGGACGTCGAGGCCCTGGTGGACGCCGCGATCCTGAAGCGCGCGGATCATCTCGAGCCCGGTGCGGTCGCCGACGTGGGCGAGACGCTTCCAGGTGTGGCCACCGAAGGCGCGCTGCAGGATGCGCCCGTCCGGCGTGCGGTCGAACAGCGCCCCCCACTGCTCCAACTCGCGCACGCGCTCGGGCGCTTCCTGCGCGTGGAGCTGCGCCATGCGCCAGTGGTTCAGGAACGAACCGCCCTTCATCGTGTCCTTGAAGTGGGTCTCCCAGCCGTCCTGGGGGTCCACGTGGGCGAGCGCGGCGGCGATGCCGCCCTCGGCCATCACGGTGTGCGCTTTCCCGAGCAGCGACTTGCACACGAGGCCGACCGAGCAGCCCAGCGACGAGGCTTCGATGGCCGCGCGCAGCCCCGCGCCACCGGCGCCGATGACGATCACGTCGTGTTCGTGGGTCTCGAGCGGTTCCATCCGGCGGTCCTTACGGGATCGGAGAGAAACTGAAGAGGTTGCGGAACGTGATGAGCATCGGATCCGAGATCCTGCCCATCGAGCACATGCGCACGTAGAAGTCGGCGAAGCACACGGCGAACAGACTGGCCCACGCCCAGCCCATGTGGTGCTCGTTCAGGATGCTCACGATGCCCCACGCCTTCTGGCGCGGACCGCCCGCCGCGGCGCATGAGAAGCAGTCGAGCTTGCCGCCGATGAGGTGCCGCAGCGAATGGCAGGAGAACGTGTAGAGGGTGAGCGTGAGCGTC
The DNA here is from genome assembly GCA_046716125.1 of Candidatus Eiseniibacteriota bacterium. Classification (GTDB taxonomy): domain Bacteria; phylum Eisenbacteria; class RBG-16-71-46; order RBG-16-71-46; family RBG-16-71-46; genus WS-11. The sequence continues at coordinate 6,218 of JBKJXJ010000447.1, read as the reverse complement.
GAGGCGAGGATGGCGAGCGAGCCGCCGGCGACGCCGAGGAAGTGCGAGCCGTCCGCATCCTTGAAGCGGAACGCCTGGATGACGTCCCACCACAGGATGACGAGGAACACCAGCGCCGCGTAGAGGAAGTAGCGGTGGAGGTTCTGCAGGATGAACGGGAATTTGGCCTCGCCGCAGTACCCCTTTGAGCGCGCCTCGCCCACCGCGCACCCCATCGGGTCGGCGAAGAATGAACGGTAATAGGCCTTGCGGTAGTAGTAGCAGGTGGTGCGGAAGCCGAGCGGGAAGACCAGGATGAGGAGCGCGGGCGAGAGCCACGCCGGCAGCCACGAGGGATGCAGATAGGGCGAATAGAAGGGCGAGAGGTAGTGCCGCCCGTTCTCGACGTAGTGATAGTGCGCGGCGCCCAGGATGGCGGCGTAGTTCGCGTAGCCGATCAGCAGCAGGAGCCCGAGCGCCTGGATGATCGGGATCAGCCACCAGCGGTCGGTGCGTTCGGTGGCGCCGAAGGGCTCCGCGTGCCCCGTGCCGCGCCAGGCCCCGGGCGGGGTGCCGGTGGCGGGCAGGTCGGTGGAGACCGCCCCGGTGCCGCTGCTCAACTTACGTTGCGTTTCGGGGGACATGCGCGAGATTCCTCGTGCGGGTACCGCGCGGATGGGGCATGAGAAGTGTTCGCAGGCTAGCAAATCAGCCATGGCAGTCAAACGCCGTCGGCGCCGCAGGAGGGGCGTGGATGGTCAGGCGAGGAATAGCTTCGCCGCCGCGACCAGCAGGACCACGGCGAGCAGCCGTCGCAGGACCGGGCTCGGAAGTCTCCGGCTGCCGAGGGTGGAGCCGATGAAGCCGCCGACCAGCGCCACGGCCGCGAGGATGCCGATCTCGGCGGGGAGGGATCGCACGCTCGAGAAATGGCCGAGCAGGCCCGAGATCGAGTTCACGAGAATGAAGGCGACCGAGACCGCCGCCGTGCGGCGCACGTCCGCCCAGCCCATGATGAGCATCAGCGGGCTCAGGAAGATCCCGCCCCCGACCCCGGTCAGCCCCGAGAGGAAGCCGATCCCGGCCCCCGAGCCCACCGCCATGGCTTTGGGGACTGGCCGCGGCTCGTCGCCGGCGGCGACGGTGCGGAACAGACGGTAGGCGGCGTAGAGGAGCACGACGGCGAGCACGCGCTTGTAGAGGGGGACCGGCAACGCCAGCGAGCCGCCGAGGAACGCGAGCGGCACTGAGCCCAGAGCGAAGGGCCAGAAGAGCGGCCACGAGAACCGGCCGGCGCGCGCGAACTGGATCGTCCCCACGGTCGCGACCAGGATGTTGAGGGTGAGCGCGGTGGGCTTCATGACGCCCGGAGCGACCCCGACCAGCGCCATGGCGGCGAGGTATCCGGAAGCGCCGGCGTGACCGACCATCGAGTAGAGCACGGCCGCCACGAACACCAGCGCGCACAGAGTCAGGAGTTCGGTGGGCGACATCACCGGCACAACCACATCGCGAGGCCGTAGGCGACCGCCGCCAGGAACACCCACTGGAGCACGCCCGCCCAGATCGCCCGGCCCCCCGCCGAACGCAGGTCGGAGAATCCGGTCTGGAGTCCGACCCCCGCCATCCCGACGCACAGCAGCCAGAGATCGGCGCGAAGGATGATGTCGAGCAAGCGCGCCGGGATGATGCCGAGCGAGTTGATGCCGGCGAAGATCACGAACAGGACGAGGAACCACGGCACCGGCGCCACCTTCGCCTGTCCCGCGGCCTTGTGCTGGTGACGCAGCGACCAGCCGAGGTAGAGCACGACCGGAGCGAGCAGGCTGATGCGCGCCAGCTTGACCACGGTGGCGACGCGCCCCGCCTCGTCGCTCACCCCGAACCCGGCCGCGACCACCTGCGCCATCTCGTGGAGGCTCGCGCCGGCCCAGACGCCGTAGACGAACTCGGGCATCTCGAGCGCGCGCCCGATCCACGGGTAGACCACGATCCCCACCGTGCCGAGCAGGGTGATGATGCCGAGTGACACCGCCGCGTCCCGGCGCTCGCCCTGGACGACCGAATCCGCCGCCACGACCGCCGAGGCGCCGCAGATGCTGCTGCCCACGCCGAGCAGGATGCCGAGCTTCTCCGGCACGCCGAGCCGGCGCGCGATCCACCATCCGAAGCACAGTGCGGAGACGGTGGAGATCAGGATCACGATCAATGCCGGGCCGCCGATCGCCCACAGCTCGCCGACGCTGAGCCGGAAACCGAGGCCCGCGACCGCCCATCTCAAGATCGGCCGTTGCGCCATGCGGATGCCGGGCAGCAGCACGAGCGGTTCAGGGAGCAACGACTTCCATGCCATGCCGAGCAGGATGACGATGAGGAGCGCGCTCACATGGAGCGTCTGCTTCACCCACGGCAGGTCGGCGAGGAAGAATCCAGCGGTCGCCAGCGCGACGCACAGGAGCAGGCCGGGGAGGAGTGCGGCGAGCGAGAGGAACGAGAGGAGCGAACGGATCATGCGTTCGACCTCGAGACCCGGCGCCCGATGGCGTAGATCACCAATCCGAGCAGGGCCGCGATGATCGCGATCCCCGCCTCGCGCCCCGTGATGCTGGTGAGCAGCCACCCGCAGGCCACCAGCGCCAGCGTCGCGGCGACGCCCCCTAAGGGGACACGGAACGTGGCCTCGGGCACGTCCCGCCGCCGGCGCAGCACCAGCATCGCCACGCAGGTCAGGACGAAGGTGACGAGCCGGATGATCGTGCCGATCGTGAGCGCGCCCAGGAACGAGGTCGAAAGGGAGAGCGCCAGCATCAGGATCGAGGTCACCAGGATCGCCGCCCACGGCGTGTGAAAGCGTGGATGAGTGGTCGCCAGCAGGCGCGGGAGCCCGCCCCCCTCGGCCATCGCGAATGGCAGCCGCGGCGCCGCGAGCAGGATGGCGCCCAGGGTGCCGGTGATGGAGACCAGCGCCCCCACGGCGATGAGAGCCCCGCCCCAGGGGCCCAGGACGCGCGTCGCCGCGTCGGCGAGTGGCCGCTCCGAGCCGGCAAGGGCGGGTACCGTGCCGATGCACACGATCTGGATCAGGACGTAGAAGACCGCCACGACTCCGAGCCCGGTCATAAGCGCCCACGGCAGATCGCGCCGCGGATCGCGCGCTTCACCCGCCGGGATGATGACCAGCTCGAACCCGGTGAATGCGAAGACCAGGAGCAGGAGGGCCTTGGCGAACCCGCCGGACTCGGGAACCGGCCCCAGGGCGAGCGGCGCGGGGTTGGCCGCGCCGAGCCCGGCGACGATCAGGAGGACGAGCGGCACCAGCTTGGCGATCGTCATGACGTTGCCGGTCAGCGCCGCGTTGCGGACGCCGAGCATGTTGATCGTCGCGAAGACGGCGGTCACGGCGACGATCACGACGATCCGCCATTCGGGGCTGCCCGCCGCCGGCCAGAGCACGGGGAGATAAGCGACCAGCAGGTTGCTGAGCGCCGCGTACGACGTGAGCCGGACCAGCCATAACAGCCAGCCCACCTGGAATCCGACCAGCGGGCCGAATGCGGCGCGGGCGTAGAGATAGGGTCCGCCGGTGCGCTCGAAACGGCTGGCGACCTCGGCGAAGCACAGGATGACCAGCGCCACCACGGCCCCGCAGGCTACGATCGCCGGCAGGCTCCACGGCCCGATCAGGGCGAAGACCTTGGCGGGAAGCCCGAAGATCCCGGCGCCGATCGTGGAGTTGACCATCAGGGCGAACAGATCCCAGCGACGGATCCCGCGCACCAGGCCCGCTTCCGTCGCGGGCGACGGTTGCCCTGCGGTCGATGGGCTCATGGAGGGCTCTCCGGGGCGGGTTCTCCGGGCGGGCGAAGGGCGGCAGGAGACGAGGGTGAAGCGGGGGTGCGGGCTACTGCGAGTACGAGAGCTCGCGCCTTTCGCGACGGTAGCCGCCGCCTTCGAGCGGGTGGAAGGCGTTGCACCAGGTCAACTCGCCCCCGTAGACGTGGAGCGTCACCGACGGCGTCCGATCCGCGTTCTCGATCATGTGGTACTCGAACGGCGGGATGAGATGCCCGGCTTCGCCGACGCCCGCGAACACCACCGACTCGGGCGTGAAGCGGAGCGGCTCGGCCGCGGCGTCGCTCTCGAGGTCGAACGAGGTGACCCGGATGCGGCCGCGGTAGACACACTCGACGCACCACACGCCGGCATGGTCGTGGAGCGGCGTCCCCTGGTCGGTGCCCCACACCATCACGACCACGCTGTAACGCCCGGAGGGGTCGCGGTGGAGAAGGCGGCGCGCGTACTTGTCGGCGGCCGGCGCGAGGTAGGCGGGATCCACGAACTGCTCGCCGCTGCTCACGACGTCGGCGAGCACCGTTTTCACATTGCGACACAGCTGATCGGTGTCGTCGGTGGCGACGGCCTGGTCGAGCCGGCGCACCAGCTCTTCCACCTTCGCCGAGCGTGCGGTCATGGACATGCGTGAACCCTCCTTACCCGGCCCGATGGTAACAGAGGGTGCGGGCCGGGGCGATGCCGGAACCCATCGTCGGTCAGGCCGTTCCTAATCCTTCTTCTTCTCTTCGCGCGTCGCCGACTTCCAGACCATCCCGATCACGCTCAGGATCAATGCGGCGAGAAAGGTGGTGACGAACGAATCGATCCGGATCCCGGGCACCAGCCAGTCGGTGAGGGCGAGCATGAGGGCGTTCAACACCAGCAGGAAGAGCCCGAGCGTGACGATCGTGAGTGGCAACGTGAGCACGAACAGCACCGGCTTCAGGATGGCATTGGCGACCGCGAGGATCACCGCGCCCACGAATGCCGGCCCCCAGCCCGTCACCTGGAATCCCGGCAGGACATACGAGAGCCCCATGAACGCGGCAGCCATCACGACGAAATAGAGCAGCGTATTCATCGCAGCGCCTCCTCTTAAGGAAGGAAGAAGAACGCGATCCCCAGCACCAGATAGACGGCGAGCAGCAGGGCGCCCTCGAGCCAGTTGGACTCGCCGTCCTGGGCGACCAGGTTCACCACGGCGACGGCGATGCCCACGGCGAGCACCTCGAACGTGGTGAAGCGAAGGTCCATCGGCCCGCCCGGGACCAGGTAGGAGACGAACACCAGTACCGGCGCGACGAAGAGCGCGATCTGGATGCTGGAGCCGATGGCGATGTTCATCGCCAGGTCCATCTTGTTCTTCATCGCCACCAGGACCGCCGTGGAGTGCTCGGCGGCGTTTCCGATCACCGCGACCACGATGACGCCGATGAACACCTCGCTCACGCCGATCGCGGCCGAGGCCTCGTGAACGGCGCCGACCAGCAACTCGCTCATCCACGCCACCGCCGCGGTGGCGACCGCCAGCATGATGCCCGCGCGGCGCGGGGAGGCGACCGGCCCGACCGGCTCGTGCGCCCCGGCGTGCTCCTGGCCCGCGTAGAGATGGCGATGGGTGCGGAGCGAGAACAGCAGGCTGAGGATGTAGGCGACGAACAGCACGATCGCGATCTCGAGCGACAGCGTGCGCTCGGCGGCCAGCTCGCGCTCGATCGTGACCCTGGCACTCCGGACCGCGCCCTCGCCGGCGAGATGGAACATGGCCGGGATCACGAGCCCGATGGCGGCGAGCGCGAGCAACGTGGAGCCGACGGCGGCGGCGGCGCGATCGAAGGTCTGGCGCTCGCGCCTGAGCCCGCCCAGGAGGATCGAGAGCCCCAGCACCAGCAGCACATTGCCGATGATCGAGCCGGTCAGGCTTGCCTTGACCACGTCGAACAGCCCCTGCTGCAGCGCGACCAGAGCGATGATGAGCTCGGCGGCGTTGCCGAAGGTGGCGTTGAGCAGTCCGCCCACGCCGGCGCCGAACCGGTGCGCAAGGGTCTCGGTCGCACTCCCCATCAGGCCGGCGAGCGGGATGATGGCGAGGGCCGCGAACACGAACACCTGGACCGCGCCCCAGTGGAGCCATTCGGCCAGCACCGCGAGCGGGATGAAGACGAGCAGCACGAGCAGGAGCTTGTCGGCGGCCGGAAAAGAGAGTCGCCCGGGCTTCTCGGCGTGGGTGGTGGCGGGGGGGGTCATGGGGCGGGACATTGCCTCAGCCCGGGGGCGCGGTTCAAGGCGAGGCTGTTGTGTCATGAAGAAGGGCGGGACGCACCGCGCGTCCCGCCCTCGCTGGATGGATCCGGGACTCCCCGATTCCTACGGCACGTCGCTCATTTTCCGCCGTGCGCTGAACG
>JBKJXJ010000446.1:0-11177 GCA_046716125.1 Candidatus Eiseniibacteriota bacterium | reverse complement strand
CGCCGCTCGGCGGTGATCGCGGGGTTTCTGCCCTGGACGAAGGACTCGCACTCCTTCACGTCCTGAGCGCTCCCGAGGTAGAGCGGGGTGCGCTGGTGCAGGCTCTTGGGCTCGAGCTCGAGGATGCGCCGCGCGCCGTCGCTCGCAGCACCTCCCGCCTGCTCCGCGATGTAGGCGAGCGGCGCCCCCTCGTAGAGCACGCGCAGCTTGCCGTTCGGGTTCTTCCTGTCGCCGGGATAGAGGTAGATGCCTCCGTACATCAGATTGCGGTGGAAGTCCGCCACCAGCGAGCCGATGTAGCGGGCGCTGTAGGGGCGGCCGGTCGCCTCGTCCTCGATCTTGAGCCAGTCCACGTAGCGCTTCACGCCGTCGTCCCACTTGAAGTAGTTGCCCTCGTTCACGCTGTAGATCTGCCCGCGCTCCGGAGTCCGGATGTCGTCGTGGGAGAGCAGGAACTCGCCCACGCTGGGCTCGAAGGTGAAGCCATGGACGCCGTGGCCGGTGGTGTAGACCATCATCGTGCTCGAGCCGTACATGACGTAGCCGGCGCACACCTGGCAGTGCCCGGCCTGCAGGCAGTCGGCGAGCGTGCCGCTTCCCTCGCGCGTCACGCGAGGGAGCACCGAGAAGATGGTGCCGATGTTCACGTTGGCGTTGATGTTGGACGAGCCGTCGAGCGGGTCGAAGTTGACGACGTAGCGCCCGACCGGCTGTCCCTCGGGCACCGGGATGACGTCCTCGTCCTCTTCCGAGGCCATGACCGCGAGCTGCCCGGTCGAGCCGAGCACGCGGTAGATGGTCTCGTGGGCGAAGCGGTCCAGCTTCTGCACCTTCTCGCCATGCACGTTGGAGCTGCCGGTGTAGCCGAGGATGTCCACGAGTCCGGCGCGCACCACCTCGCGGTTGATGAGCTTGGCGGCCAGCTCGATGTCGTGGAGAAGGTCCGTGAACTCGCCACGCGCCCCGGGATGTTTCCGTTCCTGCTGGAGCAGGAACTGCGAGAGGGTGACCGCGCGGTTCACCATGCCGTGCTCTAGTCGGCGAGCCCCGACACGTCCTCGTGCTCCCGATCGGCTCCGGGCGAGGCGCCCGGCATCGGGAACGATCCGGGCACGAACGGCGCCAGCTCGGCGGCCATCCCCTGTGTGCCCACGGCCGAGAGCTTGGTGAGCAGGAACGTGAACTTGTCCTCGAGCGCCGTGCCGATCCCCTCGCGCACCGCCTGGGGCAGGCCCCAGAGCTCGCGCTTGTACATCCCGAGCGCCTTCTTGCGCGTCTTGTAGAAGAACTGTTCGTCGGTATCGGAGGCCTTGCGCTCGTCGGCGGCCGCGACGCGGAGCTTCTCGTAGATCTCACGCTTGAGGTCTGCGGGGAATAGCGGGTGGTCGTAGATCATGTTCTGGAACTCGGTGGCGAGATGGATCTCGCACGCGCCGAGCCTGGGGAAACGGTCGAACAGCTCGGCCGGGAGCGTCGAGGCGCCGTGCTGGACCGCTCCCGCCATGCCGTACGTCTCGCGCGCGATCGCCGAGCAGCGCTCGAGCGCGTCGAAGTCGATCTTGACCTGGGCGATCGAGCCGTCAGGGAGCGGCACCCCGCCGTGGCTGGTGCCGGTCTGGATCGAGATCTTGCTGATCCCGGGCTTGCCCGGAGCGAGACGTCCGAGCGCCTCGAGGTAGACGGTCATGAACGCCTCGAGCTCTTCGGGGGTCGAGTTCTTCCCGCCCACCTCGCCGATCTCGCCGCCCACCGAGACCGTCACTCCGGCCGGCTCGCGCGCGCGGATGAACGCGGTGAGCGAGGCGCACAGGCCGCCGTTCAGCTCCTGCTGGGCGATGTGCCCCTCGCGCGCCAGGTCGACCAGCGTCGAGGTGTCCACGTCGATGTTGTAGAAGCCGGCCTTGATCGCCTCGGCGGTCAAGTCCTCGACCGCCTTGAGCTCGGCCTTCGGGTCGGCGGCGTATTTCTTCGCGTTGACCTGGAAGTGATCGCCCTGGATGAAGAGCGGTCCGATGCAGCCCTCGCGCAGCGCCGCGGCCAGCAGGACGAACGTGTACTCGGACGGGCGCTGGTCGGTGTAGGCGATCTCCGAGCGGGCGATCTCGCAGATGACCGCGCCCGCGTCGAGCGCCCGCCGCGCGCGGAACAGCGCGCGGGCCGTGTCGTAGGTCATGCCGCGGATGTTGATCGCGGGCACGGTGAAGCCGTTGGGCACCTTGCCGCGGCCCCGTGCGACGTAGAGTCCGTGGATTGAGGCGGGGTAGAGACCGACCGAGCGCGCCTGGGCGGCGATCGCGGTCCGCGCGGCGTCGCGCAGTTCGGCAGGCCCGAAGACGCCGGTCCACGCGAGGCGATCGATCGCTTCCCGGTTGCCGCTCGAGAGCGCGGCGGTGGCGTGGCGAAGCTCGTCGTGGCTCTTGAGCTCCATCACGGTCTGGCGACCCCGAGCGCGGTGAGGTCCTCGCGCGACTTGCGCAGCTCGGGGAAGCGCGAGGGCTCGAACGTCGCGATGCCCGGAGCCTTCCGCCAGGCCAGCAGCTCGGCGAGATCGAGCGCGCAGGCGGGCGCCATGGCGATGCCGTGCCCGGTGTAGGCGCCGCAGATCGCCAGATGGTGCTCGGGGTCGAGCCAGCCGGCCAGCGGCCGGCCGTCGCGCGCGAACCCCATGATCCCGGCCCAGCGCCGCTCGATCGCCACGCCCTCGGGAACAAGATCGGCGAGCCCCTGCTCGATCGCCGTCTGGATGTTCGGGGTCGTCACGGCGTCGAAGCCGACCTCGCCGTCCAGATCGAGCTCGCGCCAGCCGCCGATCAGGAGCCGTCCGTCCGGCGTCTGCCGCCAGTAGTGATAACCCCAGTGCGCGTAGGTCGGACGCGGCGCCACCTCGCGCTCGATCGGCGCGGTCGCGATGGTCTGGCCCCGGCGCGGAGCGATGAGCGCCGCGAGCGCGGGACAGAGCCGCGGGGTGTCCGCGTTGGTCGCCAGCACCAGCGTGCGGGCGCGTGCGACGCCGCGCGCCGTCCGCACCTCCCAGAGTCCGGTGCGCCACGCGGCCCCCGTCACCGCCGAATCCTCGAACAGCCGTGCGCCCTTGCGCTGGGCTTCGAGTGCCAGCCCGTTCAGGAACTTGACCGGATGGAACTCGCCGTCCTCGAGGGTCACGAAGGCGGCCTTGAACCTGTCGCCGGCCGGGCCGGGCACGGCGTGGGAGAGGGGCAGCTCGAGCATCGGGTATCCGTCGGCCTTGAGCGCCGCCAGCGAGGCGCGGATGTCCTCGGCCTCCTCGTCGGTCCGGGCCAGCCGGAGGCTCCCGTTGGCCCGGTAGTCGCACGCGATCCCGTGCGCCTCGATCAGCTCGCGCACGCGCTGGTGCGAGCGGCGGCCGCAGTCGAGGACCGCCCGCGCGCCGGGGCGCCCCCAGAGGGCGATCTGCTCGTTGTAGGGCTCGGCCGGCGCGACCATGAGGAAGCCCGCGTTACGCCCGCTCGCCGCGCCCGCGATCCGGCCGGCCTCGAGCAGGGCGACGGTGGCCCCGCGCTCGGCCAGGGTATAGGCCAGGCAGACGCCGGTGATGCCGCCGCCGATGATGATGATCTCGGCGTCCAGCTCGCCGTCGAAGCCGGGCAGGGGTGGGCCGGGTTCCGCCCACCACAGGGAATCGGGAGCGCCAGGGGAGTGAGACATTCCCATGCATTGTGCGGCTCCAAGGGGCGATGAGGCAAGCGCCCTCGTTGACACCACCTCCGCAAGTGGCTTCAATCGCGCAAGCAGCGCTCCATCGGTCCCACAGGATGCTCTCCATGCCCACCGACACGACCAGCGTCATCTGCCGCCTCAACGTGAACCGCGTCCTTTGCGAGTGCGCGGTGACGCCGTCCACCACGCTGCTCGAGGCGTTGAGATACGGGCTCGGCCTCACCGGATCCAAGCAGGGCTGCGACAAGGGCGACTGCGGGGCGTGCACGGTCGTGGCGGATGGCGAGCCGGTGCTGGCCTGCATCTCGCTCGCGCTCGCCTATCACGACGGCCCAGCGATCGTCACCATCGAGGGCGTGGCCGAGGCCGGGCGGCCGCACCCGCTCCAGGACGCTTTGGACGAGACCGGCGGGGCGCAGTGCGGGTTTTGCACGCCCGGGATCCTCATGAGCGCCTGGGCGCTGCTCCAGAACGAGCCGAGCCCGACGCGCGAGGCGATCGCGCGCGGCCTCTCGGGCAATCTCTGCCGTTGCACCGGCTACACCAAGATCTTCGAAGCGGTCGAGATCGCGGCCGCCCGGCTGCGCGAGCGCGGGGCCGGGGCGTGAGACCCCGAGGATGAACGCATGAGCGGGCGCCGCAAAGGCATGGCCATCCCCGAGGGTCGCCGCATGCCGAGCGAGCAGCGGCTTTCGCCCCCGGCGTGGGAGGAGGGCCGCTCGGGCCCGCCGCACGGCGAGTTCAGCGTCATCGGCAAGCGCAATCGCAAGCTGGAAGGCCTCGCCAAGGTGACGGGCCAGGCCATCTACACCGACGACATCCGCCTGCCGCGCATGCTGCACGCCAAGCTGCTGCGCAGCATCCACGCCCACGCGCGGATCCGCGCGATCGACCCCTCGGCGGCGCTCGCGCTAGCCGGCGTCCACGCCGTCATCACGGGCAAGGACCTGCCGGAGTACTTCGGCATCATCCCCTGGACCCAGGACGAGCAGGCGCTGTGCGAGGAGAAGGCGCGCTACGCCGGCGACGCCATCGCCGCCGTGGCGGCCGACAGCGAGTCGATCGCCGAGGAGGCGTTGAGGCGGATCCGGGTGGACTACGAGGTGCTCCCGGCGGTGATGACCATCGAGGAGGCGCTCGCGCATCCCGAGATCCAGGTCAACGAGAAGGCGAGCGAGGGCAACATCTCGAAGCACGTCCACCTCGAGTTCGGCGAGGTCGAGGCCGGCCTCGCGGCCAGCGACGTCGTGGTCGAGGGCGATTACTGGTACGAGGGCTCGACCCACACGCCGATCGAGCCCCATTGCTGCCTCGCCGAGTTCGATCCGACCGGATTCCTCACCGTGTGGTCGAGCACCCAGGTCGCCCACTACCTGCACCGTGACCTCGCACGCGTCCTCGGACTTCCGACCCAGCGAATCCGCGTCATCCAGCCGGTGGTGGGCGGGGCGTTCGGGGGAAAGAGCGAGCCATTCTCGCTCGAGTTCTGCGCCGCGAAGCTCAGCATGGTGACGGGACGACCGGTCAAGATCCTCTACACGCGGGAAGAGGTGTTCTACGCCCACCGGGGCCGCCATCCGATGCGCATGCGCTATCGCACCGGCGTCACCCGCGAGGGGAAGCTGACCGCGGTGGACGCGACCATCGGGATCGACGGCGGGGCCTACTCGTCATTCGGCCTTGTCACCACCTACTACTCGGGCCAGCTCCTGACCGCGCCCTACGCCATGCCGGCCTATCGGTTCGATTCGACCCGCGTGTTCACCAACAAGCCCTGCTGCGGTCCCAAGCGCGGGCATGGCTCGGTGCAGCCGCGCTTCGCGTTCGAGGTTCAGCTCGACAAGCTCGCCGAGGCGGTGGCCCTCGATCCGTTCGAGCTGCGGCGCCGGAATCTGCTGGGGGCCGATGCCCGGACGGTGAACGGCATGCGCGTCACCTCGAACGGTTTCCCCCAGTGCCTCGATGCGGTCGAGCGGGCCTCGAGCTGGAAGGAGAAGTTCCGGCGCCTGCCCTACGGACGCGGCGTCGGAGTCGCCGGCAGCATGTACATCAGCGGCACCAACTACTGCATCTACCCGAACGAGATGCCGCAGTCGGGGGTGCAGCTCAAGCTCGACCGCAGCGGGCGGGCCACCGTGTTCTGTGGCGCCTCGGACATCGGCCAGGGCTCGGACTCGCTGCTTGCTTACATCGTATGCGAGGAGCTGGGCCTCGAGCTGCGCGACGTGCGCGTCGTCGCGGCCGACACCGATCTCACCCCGGTGGATCTCGGCTCCTATTCCAGCCGCGAGACCTTCATGGTGGGGAATGCCTGCCTCGACGCCGCGCGCAAACTGCGGCACGAGGTGGCGGAGACCCTGAGCCACCTCTGGGGCTGCCGCCCCGAGGAGGTGGTGCTGGCGACCGGGGTGGCCTGCTCCACGCGCGATCCCGGTCGCGATTGCATGAGCGTCAAGGAAGCCTTCCAGCTCACCGAGGCCCGGATCGGGACGCTGGGGTCGGTGGGCTGGTATCAGAGCCCAGGCTGGGCGGCGACTATCGCGGCGGGACGATCGGCGCCTCGCCCGCCTACTCGTTCACCTCCCACGTCGTCGAGGTCGAGTGCGATCCCGAGACCGGCTTCGTCGAGGTGAAGACGGTGTGGATCGCGCACGACTGCGGACGCGCCCTGAGCCCGGTCGCGGTCGAGGGCCAGATGGAAGGCAGCGCCTACATGGGGCTTGCCGAGGCGCTGCTCGAGGAGCACGTCTTCAAGGCGGCCGCGCCCCACCACGGGCCCGGGCTTCATCACGGGCCGTCGCTCCTCGATTATCGGATCCCCACCTCGCTCGACGTGCCGGAGTTCGTCTCGCTCATCATCGAGTCGATCGACCCCGAGGGCCCCTACGGGGCGAAGGAGGCGGGCGAGGGGCCGCTCCATCCGAGCATCCCGGCCCTCGCCAACGCCATCTACGACGCGCTCGGCATCCGCTGCGACGCGCTCCCGTTCAGCCCGCCCCGGGTGCTCAAGCTGTTGCGCGAGCCGGGCGCGCGCGCGCGGTGGGAGAAGGCACGCGCGCAGGTCCCGGGCGCGGTGAGCGCGCGATGCTGACGCTGCCGGGCTTCGCCTGGGTCCAGCCGCGCGACCTGGATGAGCTGTTCGACCATCTCGCCGCGCATCCGGCGGACAGCCTGATCGTGGCGGGAGGCACCGACGCGGTCCCCAACCTCAAGCACCGGCTGCACGAGCCGCGCTTCCTCGTGAACATCGGGCGGGTCGAGGAGCTTCGCTTCGTGCGCGAGGATGCCGAGGGGTTGCACCTGGGCCCGCGGGTGACCCTCACCCGGCTCACGCGCGAGCCCGCGGTGCGGCGCGACTATCCGGTGCTCGCACGCGCCGCGGCGCTGGTCGCCGGGCCCCAGCTGCGCAACATGGGCACGCTCGGCGGCAACCTCTGCCTCGACACCCGCTGCACGTACTACAATCAGACCTACTTCTGGCGCGAGGCCCTGGGCTTCTGCCTCAAGAAGGATGGCGTGCACTGCCACGTGGTGCCGCAGGGCAAACGATGCGTGGCGGCGCACTCGTCGGATACCGCCCCGGTCCTGATCGCGCTCGCGGGCGAGGTCGAGATCGCCTCGCGGGCCGGGCGGCGCACGATCCCGGTCGAGGAGTTCTTCGTGGGGGATGGCGTGCACAACAACGTGCTCAAGCCGGGCGAGATCGTCAGCCGGATCACCCTGCCGGCCGTTTCGCGCGGACTCCAGGCGGGCTATCAGAAGCTGCGCCCGCGCGGGGCCATCGATTTCCCCATGCTCTCGATCGCCTTCACCGCGCGGATGCGGGACGCGGTCTGTGAGCAGGCGCGGCTGGTCGTGGGCGCGCTGGCGGCGAAGCCGCGCACGGTCGGCGGCCTCGAATCTCTGGTCGCCGGCAAACCGCTGGACGAGGCGGCGATTGACACGATCGCGCAGGCGGCCTACACCCAGTGCAAGCCGATCATCAACATCGCCTACGACGACGACTACCGTCACGAGATGGTGCCGGTGTTCGTGCGGCGGGCGATCCGCGAAGCGCTCGGTCTGCCGCCCCGCGCCGCGGTCGGTGCGGCGGTGCCGGCATGAAGCCGCACGCGTTCGACGCCGTGCGCGATGCGCGCCCGCCTGTGGTTTGCCCGCCTGTGATCTGCCCGCCTGTCGTATGGGAAACGCTGGCGCTCTGGCTAGCCGAGGGGCGGCGGTTCGTGCTCGCCTCGGTCATCGAGTCACGCGGCTTCACCCCGCGCAAGCCCGGCGCCCACATGCTCGTGGCCGAGGACGGCGAGATCTGTGGCACGATCGGCGGTGGGGCGATCGAGCACCAGGTCCTGGTCGAGGCGCGGGCGCTGCTCGAGGGCGGCGGCGTGTCGCTGGTGAGGAAGCATCTCACCCAGGAGCTGGGAATGTGCTGCGGCGGCGAGATGGCGGTGTTCCTCGAGGTGCTCGAGCCCGCGCCGAGGCTGTTCCTGTTCGGCGCCGGCTACATCGCGCGCTCGCTCGCCACGCTCGCCGCCGGGTGCGGCTTCGACGTGACGGTGGTGGACGGGCGCCCCGACTGGGCGGTCGCCGAGCGCTTCCCCGGCTGCCGGCTCATCGCCCAGGCCCCCGAGGACGTCCTGCGCGCGCTGCCGACCTCGGCCGCGGACTACGCCGTGGTCGTCACACACGACCACGCGCTCGACCAGAAGCTGGTGCAGGAGCTGCTGCGGCGCCCGCTCAAGTTCGTCGGCATGATCGGGAGCGTCCCCAAGCAGCGGAAGTTCGCGCTCAGGCTCAGGGCGCGAGGGTTCAGCGACGAGCAGATCGCCCGCCTCCGTACGCCGCTCGGGATGCCGATCGGCGCCGACACGCCCGAAGAGATCGCGGTGAGCGCCATGGGCGAGCTCATCGCCGCGCGGCGCGGCGTCGCGATCGCCGAGGGCTGGACACCGCCGCTGCCGCGCGGCGCGAAGGGCGAGTCCGAGCCGGTCGTCCGCGGTGGAGGCGATGCCGAGCCCGAGCCGACGCCGGGCGCCCAAGCCGGGCCGGCCGACCCGGCCGCAATGTCTCCTCCGGCGCCCGCGGCGCGCGTAGCCAGGGAAGCGGGGCGCCCATGAACGTCGGCGTGATGCTCGCGGCTGGCGCGTCGCGGCGCATGGGGCGGACCAAGTCGCTCCTCAAGGCGGGAGGTCACACCTTCTTCGCACATGGCGTCCGACACCTGTGGAGCGCGTGCGACGCTGTGGTCGTGGTGCTGGGCGCGGACGCTCGGCGTGTGCGCGCGGCGGCCGAAGCGGAGTTCGTGCGGCTGGTGAAGGCCGGGGCGCTCCATGCCGACCTCCAACTCGCCCGCCGGCATGGGGCGGCGGGCCTCGAGGTCCGCTTCGTCGTCAACCGCGCATGGCGGCGCGGCATGCTGGGCTCGGTCCGACTCGGCCTGCGCGCGGCGCTGCGCCTGAAGCCCGAGGCGGTGCTGGTGCTTCCCGTGGATCACCCCGGGGTGAAGCCCGCCACGGTGCGGGCACTCGCGGCCGCGATGAAGGCCGCACTCGGCGCCTATCGCGGGGGGGCGGCGAAGGGTCCGGGCTTCGCCTACGCGCTCGTGCCCCGCTACCGGCGCCGTCGCGGCCATCCGCTCGTGCTCTCGCCCGCGCTGGTGCGGGCAGTCGTGGGCGACCGCGAGGCCGCCGACCTGAGCGACGCGGTGCGACGCAACGCGAGACTGGTCGGCTTCATGGATTGCGCGGACGCCGGCGTGGTGCGGAATCGCAATCGCCCCCAGGATTGAACCGGGACTCAACGGAGGAACGCATGCATGCCCGACTCCCGCTGCTGTGTGCGCTGTGGCTGGTCGTCGCGGTGGGGAAGGCCGGCGTGGTGAGCGCCGACCTGCTCATCGTGCTCAACAAGTCCGACCACGAGGCGGTGCTCGTCGACCCGGCGACGAACCAGCCGGTGGCCCGGATCGCGACCGGCCGCGGTCCGCACGAGGTCGCGGTCTCGCCCGACGGACGCCTGGCCTACGTGTCGAACTACGGCATGTACGGAGTGTTCCGCGAGGGCCAGCGGGTGAACGAGCCGGGCAGCACCCTTTCGGTGCTCGACCTTAAGACCCGCGCCGTGAAGGACACCTTCGAACTGGGCACGTACGCCAAGCCCCACGGCATCGCGGTGAGCCGTGACGGCCGCCACCTGTGGGTCACGTGCGAGGACGCCCAGAGCGTGCTCGAGCTGGATGCCGCGACCGGCAAGGTCCTCAAGGCGTGGAAGACCGGGCAGGAGACGAGCCACATGATCGTGCCGGCCATGGACGAGAGCCGGCTGTTCATCGCCAACATCCGCTCGGGGAGCGCCTCCATCATCGAGCGGGCCACCGACCGCGTGACGACCGTGGTCACCGCCCCCGGCGCCGAGGGGATCGACGTGTCGCCGGACGGTCGCGAGGTATGGGTGACCAACCGCGCGGACAGCTCGATCTCGGTGATCGATGCCCGGGGCGACTCGGTGATCGCGAAGCTCGAGAGCGGCGGCCGCTTCCCGATCCGCGTGAAGTTCACCCCGGACGGCCGCGAGGCGTGGGTCTCCTGCCTGCAGAGCAACGCCGTCACGGTGTTCGACGCCCGAACGCGGCGGCTCCTCGCCACGCTCCCGGTCGGCGCGGCCCCGGTCGGCATCCAGATGACGCCGGACGGCAGGCGCGCCTACGTCGCCAACACCAACGACGATCTTGTGACGGTGATCGACATCGCCGCCCGCAAGGTGATCGCGACCTTCACCACCGGCAACGAACCGGACGGGATGGCGTGGGCAGCGGGTTCGAAGTCGAAACGCTAGAAACCTGCTACCAGCGCCGGAACTCGTAGGCGAGCCGGACCATCAGGACGGGGATACGCTGGGTGCCCGTGCCGCCGGGCCGGCGCAGGGCCTGCTCGATCGGCGTCGCGTTGGGATCCTCAGCCGACTGCGTCCGCGCGACGTTCCGGTAGGTCGCGCCGATGTTGATGCGCGCCACGCCGAAACCCATCTCGCGGCTGAAGAACGCCCAGTTCTCGGCGCGCATGCTCCGGCGCGACATCGGCGTCATCTCGCTGCGGTCGGCCGAGCGGCTGTAGTAGGCCGGGTAGTCCTTGCGGAACTCCCACACCCACTCGACGCCCTGCGTGCGACCCGGGAATCGGCGCTGCGAGGACACGAACCGGTGCGTCACCCGGACCTTGGGTGCTTCCCCATCCTGAAGCACGATCCCGCCCTGGGTCTGGAAGATCGTGATGTGCTTGCCCGGAGTCCGGCTCGGCGTCCCGCGCCAGTACCAGTCCTGGTGCAGGTCGAGCGCGATCCCCGAGCCCTCACCGGCGCGGCCGAAGACGGTGAGGACCGGGTACCGGCTGGTGTAGGTGTCGGCGTCGTGGAGGTTGAAGATGCGTCCCACGCCGATGCTGGCGAGCCCGCGGCTGTCCATGGAGCCGCGGAAGAGCTGGCGACCG
>JBKJXJ010000445.1:0-10657 GCA_046716125.1 Candidatus Eiseniibacteriota bacterium | reverse complement strand
GCACTGGAGGCGGTCATCCGGGTGCTGGCCGCGACACCCTGACCGGGTCGCGCGGGAGGGTGGATCGCATGAGATGGACCATGCGGCGTGCCGGCGCTTTCGTTCTGGCCGTCATCATCGCCGTCGCCGGCATCACCGCGGGCGCCGCCATCATCGCGGGCGCCGCCACCGTCGCCGACCGGGCGCCCGGCAGGCTCCCGGCGTCCCTCGCCGCCAAGCTCGACAGCCGACTGGTGGGGATCGCCCTGGCGGCGGATCCCGTGCCGGTGCCGGTGTGGCTCAACCTGGCCGACAAAGGGGAGAGCGGCGCGGCCGACATGGTCGGGCGTCTGGCCGCGGCCGAGGCCGCCCTCACCGAACGCGCGCGCGCGCGCCGTCTGCGTGCCCGGGTCACCCCACTGGTGGACTACGACGACCTGCCGGTGGACGCCGGCTACCTCGCCGAGCTCGAGCGGCGCGGGCTGACCGTGGCGGCGCAGTCGCGCTGGCTCAACCGCGTCGCGGTCCGCGTCCCGGGGGCGCGTCTCGCCGAACTGGCCGAGCTGCCGTTCGTCGCCCGTATCGCGCCGGTCGCGCGCGCGCGGCGCTCGCCCGGGATCCCGGGCGGAGGCGACCTCCCGATCCGCATCCCGGCGCCGGCCGTGCCGGCTAAGGCGCGCCAGGGGCTCGGGCTTCCGCCGCCCATCGATCACGGGCTCACCATCGGCATGCTCAAGCAGATGAACGTGCCGGCCGTGCACGACTCGGGCTACATCGGCACCGGCGTCCTGGTGTGCATCCTCGACAACGGGTTCAACTTCCACGACAAGCACGAAGCGCTGCGCGACATCCCCTTCGCGCCCGGCATGAAGCGGGATTTCGTCCAGGGCGACACGGTCGTCACCGACACCGTCTCGTTCGGCCTGCGGCACGGCACCAACGTGATGGGCTGCATCGCCGGCAATCTCCCGGGCGTCTATCTCGGCTCGGGCTTCGGCGCGCAGTTCGCCCTCGGCCGCACCGAGGTGGACGTCACCGAGACCCCGGTCGAGATGCTCTACTGGGGGATGGGCGCGGAGTGGGCGGACAGTCTCGGCGCCGACCTCATCACGTCATCGCTCGGGTACTTCACCTTCGACGATCCCGCGGACGACTACAGCTACTCCGACATGGACGGGCGGACCACCGACGTGAGCCGCTCGGCCGCGATCGCCGCCAGCAAGGGGATCCTGGTGGTGAACGCGGTCGGCAATGAGGGCGGGAGCGCCTGGCACTATCTGATCGCCCCGAGCGACGTGTTCACCGACAGCCTGATCGCCGTGGGCGCGGTGGACAAGAACGGAGCGGTCGCTTCGTTCTCGTCGTACGGGCCGAGTGCCGCCGGCTGCATCAAGCCGGATCTGTCCGCGCGCGGATTGGCGGACACGCTGGTCTCGGCCAACGGCAACCCGAACGCCTACACCGTCGGCAGCGGCACCTCCTTCGCCACCCCGTTCCTGGCGGGACTCGCGACCTGTCTGCTCCAGGCGCGTCCGTCCTGGCCTCCGACGCTCGTCGCGCGCGCGCTGCGCGAGACCGCCTCGCAGTCCGCGAATCCCGACAACCGCCTGGGCTGGGGCATCCCCGACGGGCTCGCCGCGCTGCGCTGGGATCCCGGCAACACCGGTGTTCTGCCGCTCACCTCGCGATTCGGATTCCGTCTGGTCGGCCCCAACCCGCTGCGGGCGGGCGGCGCCCCGCTGCGAGTCGAGTTCGCCCTCGGTGACCGGGGCCGCCCCGGGGCCGCCGCGCGCGTCCGCGTGTACGACGCGCAGGGGCGGCTGGTGCGAAAGCTCTATGACGGCATGCCGGCGTGCATGAGCACCGTGGCCGTGAGCTGGGACGGACGCCAGACCGACGGCTTGACCGCCCGGCCCGGCCTCTACCTCATCTCACTCGAGACCCTGGGCGAGCGGCGTGGCGCCCGCGCCATCCTGCTGCCCTGAACCGCCCTGACCACGAAAGCCGAACCCACTCCATGACCGTTCGTTCCTCTCTGCCGGCAAAGGAATCCCGATGACGCGAAGCGCGTTCACGACCACCCTGCTCTGCGCCGCGGTCCTGGCGACCCTGGGCGCCGTCCCGGCGCGCGTCGCCGCCGCCACCGCACCGGAACCCGCCGCGAGACCCGAAGCGCCCCGCTGGCTCACGCTCAAGAACGGGACCCGACTGCTGCTCGTCCCCGATCCCCGCGCGGCAGCGGTCAGCGTCGCGGTGTGGGTCGAAGCCGGGGTCCGGTACGAGCGCCAGGGGCTCATCGGCATCTCCCACCTGCTCGAACATCTCTCCGCGCGCGGCGCCGCGCCGGGCGGAGAGCCCGAGCTGCGCCGTCGCATCGAGGCCCTGGGGGGCACGACCGCCTCGTTCACCACCGCCGACTTCACCTGCTTCGCGCACGCCGTCCCGCGCGCGGCGCTCGAGCGGGTGTTCCAGCTCGAGGCGGGTCGCTTCGCGGCGCGTCCGACGCAGGCCATGCTCGATCACGATCGCGCGGTGACGCGCGAGGAGATCCGCGCCCGCGCGCAGGTGAATCCGCTTGAGCGTCCGCTCCAGCATCTCTACGCCACCGCGTACGTCGAGCATCCCTATCGCTGGCCGGTGCTCGGGCGCGACGAGGATCTCGCGAAGCTCACGCTCAAGGATTGCGAGGAGTTCCTGCGCGCCCGCTACGCGCCCGACCAGACGCTCATCACCGTGGTCGGGGACTTCGACCCCGAGGAGGCGCTCGGATTCGCCCGGCGCCACTTTGAATCGATCTCCCGCCGCGGCGGCCGCAAGGCGTCCCCCGCCCGCGCCGAGGCCGAGGGCTCGGGCGAGCGCCGGCAGGCCGTCACGGGCGCGCTTCCGGTGCCCATGGTGGTGGTGGGCTGGCGGGTGCCGGCCGGCGCCGACGACGATGCCGCGCTCAACCTGATGTCCGCGCTCCTCACCAGCGGGCCCGCCGCCCGCCTCTCACGGCGCCTGATCGCCGACGAGCAGACCTGTCTCTTCGCCCGGACCGGGCGCGACCGGCAGCGCGACGGAACGATGTTCTGGGCCGCCGCCGCGATCCGCCCGGGCGCCGACAGCTCGGCGGTGGAGGCCAGCCTGGTGGGCGAGATCGAACGGCTGGCCCGCGAGCCGATCGTCGGCGAGGAGCTGGATCAGACGCGCCGACAGCTCGAGGTCGCGCTGCTGCTCGGCCGTCAGACGGCGGGCGATCGCGGCCAGGCGCTCGGCACGGCGCAGATGGTCGCCGGCGACTGGCACGATGCGGAACGGCAGCTCGAGCGGCTCCGCGCCGTCACGCCGGCCGATGTCCAGCAGGCGGCGGCGCGCGCTCTCACCGCGCCACGCCGCACCGTCGTCTGGCTGAGCGCCGCCGCGTCCGATACCGGCGGCGCGGGAGCCCGGCGATGAGCCCGCGCATGGGACGGCCCACGACTAAGGGCGCCGGGAAGGCGTTCGCCGCGATCCTCGCCGCCGGGCTGTTCGTCCTGCTGCCGGGCCGGGTGATGGCCGCCGCCACGGCATACCGCGCCCCTTCGCCTGTGCAGCGCACGCTCCCCAACGGTCTCAAAGTCGCGGTGTTCCAGGATGACCGGGTGCCGCTGGTCCAGATCCAGCTGCTGGTCGCGGCCGGATCGGCGCAGGAGCCGACCGGCGAGGCGGGTGTGGCCAGCCTCACGTTCCAGATGCTCGCCCAGGGGACCGCGTCGCGGACCGCCGCGGCATTCGAAGAGGCGGTGCGGACGCTCGGCGGATCCTTCGGCGGGAACGTCTCGCGCGGGTTCGCCACGGTCAACGGCGCGTTCCTGACCGGCGACATGGAAGCCGGGCTCGAGCTGCTCGCCGATGCGGTCGTGAACCCGCTCATGGATGAGTCGCTGCTCCAGACCGTCAAGGCCCGCGTCGCCACCGGCCTCGCGGGCGCGCGCCGGGATCCCGTCACCCTGGCGGACGATCACCTGTGGGCCGCCGTCTTCGGCGAGCATCCCTTCGGGCGACCGGCCTACGGCGCCCCCCGGTCGCTCGGTGCGCTCAGCGCCGCCCAGGTGCGGTCGTTCCACCGCAACCGTTATCGCCCGGACCAGGCGCTGCTCGCGATCGCAGGCGACGTGACGCCCGAGCGCGCGTTCAAGGCGGCCGAGGAGTTGCTCGGGAGCTGGGGCGGACGCGCGAAGGATGCCCCGGCCCCGCCCCTGCCCGCACCGGCTCCGGGCTGGCGAGTGCGCATCGTGGACGCTCCCGGGCTCGCCCGCGCCGAGCTGCGGCTCGGCACGCTCGGGCCTTCGGGCGGCGACGCCGACCACGACGCCCTCGCCGTCGCGGGCGAGTTGCTGGCCTCGGGGACGGAGCCCGCGCTGCGCTTCGGCCTCTCGGGAATGCGCTCCGCCGGCCTGTTCTCGCTCGCCTCGTCGTCGTCGCCCGACTCCGCAGGCGCCGAGGTCGCGCGGATGCGCGCGGCGCTCGCGCGCTCTCTCTCTGGAGCGCAGGCCGCGGGCGCGGTGGACGAGGTCAAGCAGCGCATGGCGGCTCGGTACGCCTTTCAGTTCGAGACGCGGGCCGGATTGATCGCCCAGTGGATGGCGGCCACCATCAACGGCGGGGCCGGCGAGCGCATGGCGGAGTACCCGGAACGCATCGGTGCGCTCAGCGGCGATGCCGTGCGCGCGGCGCTCACGCGGCACGTGCCGCCCGAAGGCATGGTGCTCGTCGTCGTCGGTCCCGCCGACCGGCTGCGCCCCCAGTTCGAGCGGCTGGGCGTGGTCGAGGTCGTCCCGGCCGGGATGGCCGCCGAGGTGGTCGATCTCCCGTCCACCACGCGCGCCCCGGCCCGGCCGGAGCAGGTGGTGAAGGGACGCGCCCTGGTCGGCCAGGCGGTCGCGGCGCACGGCGGGCTCGAACGGCTGCGCGGCATCAAGGATTCGACGCTCGAGGGCGACGCGATCGTGACCCCCGGTCCGAGCGAACACGCCGGCAAGGTGCTCCAGGTGCGCAAGGATCCGGACCGGTTCCTGTTCTCGATCTCGATCGCGGTGATCAAGAGCACCCAGGCGCTGGACGGGGACCGCGGCTGGACGCAGGCGGGCGATGAAGCCGCCACGGTCGAGGATCTGGACAGCGTGGGCGTCGCCGGGTTGCGGTCCGGTTATCGTTCCGATCTCAAGCACCTGCTGCTCTCCGCCGCCGATCCCGCGTCGTCGGTGGTGTGGCGGGGCCAGGAACGGCGGGACGAGCGCGATGCCGACGTGCTCGAGGTCGTCTCCGCCGACGGCGAGCGGCGCGTCCTGTTCCTCGAGGTCGAGAGCCATCGCCTCGTCGCCATGGAACAGAACGACGGGGGGCACTCGGCGCGGCGGATCTATCGCGATCTCCGCCCGGTGAACGGTGTGCTGTGGCCGTTCGGCGAGGAGCGCCTGGTGGACGGCCAGCGCACGATGTCCTTTGCCCTCACCCGTGTGGCATTCAACACCGGCGTCAAGGACGCCGTGTTCAAGCGGCCCGGGACCAAACCCGCAACCCCGAGCAAGGCACCCGCAAAACCTCCCCGCGCCCGCTAGAGCCGTTTGAAAGCGAAGGGACGCCGCAGGGGGCGTCCGAGGCTCGCGGGAGCCAGGGATGGCGGAGCGAGCCTCGGATAGAGTCCGCCTCGTCAGGATGACGGGGCGGACGTACGCCGGAGGCGTCCCATCCCGCGCTCGAACGGAGTCGGTCCCGGGAACGGTTGTCGGTCCGGTGTCGCTCCGCTAGTCTCCCCGCCCGCGCCCGTTCGCAGGCTCTCCCGCCCGCCCGGCCGCGCCCAGCCCATGGCCACCGCCGCCGCCCCCGCCGCCCCGCTCGAACGCCTGCGCATGTATGGCTCGTTCGTGCGCTTCGAGCACACGCTGTTCTCGCTCCCGCTCATCCTGGCGGGGGTGTTCAGCGCGCCGGGGCCGCCGCTCACCGCGACGCGCTGGGCGCTGGTCGCGATCGCCGCGGTCGGCGCCCGCACCGTGGCGATGGCGTTGAACCGGCTCATCGACCGCAGGCTCGATGCCCTCAATCCGCGCACGAAGGGCCGCGAGCTCCCGGCCGGACGCATGCGTGCGGCCGAAGCGTGGCTGCTCCTCGCGGTGAGCGCGGCCGCCTACCTCGCCGCGTGCGCGGGGCTCGGGCCCTGGTTCCTTGGGATCTCCCCGGTCCCGCTGATCGTGTTCACGGCCTACCCCTATCTCAAGCGCTTCACGCCGCTCTGTCACTTCGGCGTCGGCGCGGCGCTGGCGCTCGCCCCGCTCGCGGGCTACGCGGCGGCCCACCCGGACCTGGCGCGCATCGCGCCCTCGCTCTGGCTCTCCGCCTTCGCTCTCGCCTGGGTGAGCGGATTCGACATCATCTACGCCACGCTCGACGAGGAGTTCGATCGCACGCACGGCGTGCACTCGCTGGTGGCGTGGCTGGGCCGGCGCCGCGCGCTCATGATCGCGGGCGCCCTCCACGCGGTCGCGTTCCTCTGCCTGGTGGGCGCCGTCGTGTTGTTGCTGGGAGCCGCTCCGCGAAACACCGACTGGGCGATGCCGCTCTCGTTGCTGGCGCTGGCCGCGACCGGCGTGCTGCTCTACCTCGAACAGCGCTGGGCGGAGGACGTGGACCTCGCGTTCTTCAAGGTCAACGTGCTGGTCGGATTCGGCGTGCTGGCGACGGTGCTTGCCGCGCGCGCGGCGGGAGGGTTCTGATGGCGGCGCCACGTCGCCCGCGCCCGCCCGCATCCCGCCCCGCCGCCCGGCGCTATCTCATCGGCATGACCGGCGCTTCAGGCAGCGCCTACGGCGTGGATCTCATCCGCCGCTGTCCGGGTGAGAAGTTTCTCGTGCTCTCGGACTGGGCGCGGCAGGTGCTTCACACCGAGACCGGACTCAAGCCCTCCGACCTCGACGCCCACGTGAAGCACACCTTCGCCGACACGGACCTGGCCGCGCCGTTCTCGTCGGGAAGCAATCGCTACGACGCGCTCGTCGTCATCCCGTGCAGCGTCTCGACCCTCGCCAAGATCGCGGCCGGCATCGCCGACACGCTCATCACGCGCGCCGCCCAGGTGGCGCTCAAGGAACGCATGCGCATGGTGCTGTGCGTGCGTGAGACCCCGCTCTCCTCGATCGTGCTCGAGAACTGTCTCAAGCTCTCGCGCGAAGGCGTGGTCATCATGCCGATCTCGCCGCCGTGGTATTCCGGGCCGAAGAACCTGGACGATCTCGTCGGCGGATTCACCGGCAAGGTGCTCGCGCTGCTCGGCGAGCGCGCGGGGCGGGGATGGCGGGAGGAAGAGCTGGAGTAGGTCGGTCAGCATGCGGCCCGCCAGGGCCCGATCGACGTCGCGCCCATCCTCTCGCCGCAGGCTACGATTCTCGGCTGGCGGTTCATGAATCGTCCGGGCTACTGTGTCGCCCCGTGCCCGGATTCCGCTCCCTTTCCGACTTCCTCGCCGACCTCGAACGCCGAGGTGACCTGAAGCGCATCGCCCGCGAGGTGGACTGGGCGTGCGAGGTCACCGAGATCGCCTGCCGCGAGGCCAGGCGTGAGGGGCCGGCGCTGCTGTTCGAGAACGTGCGCGGCGCGAGCTTCCCGCTCGCCGTGAACGTGCTGGGGGCGAGGCGGCGGATCGAGTGGGCGCTCGGGCGCACGCCCGCCTCGGTCGGGGCCGAGCTGGAGGAGATCCTCCACGCCGTGCCGCCGCGACGGCTGGGTGATCTCTGGAAGCTGCGCGGCTCGGCCTCCCGCGTGCTCGCGATGCGGCCGCGCATGCTGGCCGCCGGGCCCGCACAGGACGTGACGACGGGGGCCGACCTCACGTCGATGCCCAACCTCCAGCTCTGGCCGGGCGACGGGGGCCGGTTCGTCACCTTCGGCCTGGTGCTCACCGAGCATCCCGAGACGCGCGGGCGCAACCTCGGGATCTACCGCATGCACATCTATGACGAATGCACGACCGGCATGCACTGGCAGATCGGCAAGGGGGGCGGGTTCCACCACCACCGGGCCGAGGCGCTCGGCGAGACGCTCGAGGTGGCGGTGTCGGTCGGGGCCGATCCTGCCACGCTGCTCGCGAGCATCGCGCCGCTGCCGGAAGGCATCGACGAGCTCGCGTTCGCAGGATTCCTGCGCGGCGCGCCCACGCGCATGGCCTGCGCCCAGACGCTCACCATGCACGTGCCCGCCGACGCCGAGTTCGTGCTCGAAGGCGTCGTGAAGCCCGGTGAGCGCCGGCAGGAGGGCCCCTTCGGCGATCACTTCGGCCACTACTCGCATGCCGCGCCGTTCCCGGTCTTCCATCTGCAGGCCGTCACCCACCGCCGTCGCCCCATCTATCAGGCGAGCGTCGTGGGCAAGCCGCCGCAGGAGGACAAGTTCATGGGCGAGGCCGTGCAGGAGTTCTTCGCCGGCGTCCTGCGCGTCATCCATCCCGAGGTGCGGAGCCTGTGGGCTTACTTCGAGGCCGGATTCCACAACCTGCTCGTGGTCTCGGTCGGCAACCGGTTCGCCAAGGAGGCGATGAAGACCGCGCTCGGGCTGATGGGCACCGGGCAGCTCTCGCTCACCAAGGCGATCGTGCTCGTGGACGAGGATGTGGATCCGCGCGACCGCGCCGCCGTGTTCGGCGCGATCGCGCGGAATTTCGATCCGGCAGAGGACTTCCTGCTCCTCCCGCG
This sequence comes from Candidatus Eiseniibacteriota bacterium, assembly GCA_046716125.1. Lineage (GTDB taxonomy): Bacteria > Eisenbacteria > RBG-16-71-46 > RBG-16-71-46 > RBG-16-71-46 > WS-11. The sequence goes on along the minus strand of JBKJXJ010000445.1, from coordinate 1,973 downwards.
CGTGCCGCTCGATACGCTCGACTTCACGTCGTACACCATGAACCTGGGGAGCAAGATGGTGCTCGATGCTCAATCGACGCCGGGCCGGGCGCCGGCGGCGCCGGTGCGCGAGGTGCCCGATCCGCGGGCGTTCGACGACGCGGTCACGGCGCACCGTCTGGCGTGGGGCGGGATGCTCGTCGTGCGACTGCGGGGGTCGGTCGGCGGGAGCGGCCTGGAGCCGGGGATCCCGACGGATGTGTCCTCGCCAGGGCGCGGCGTGATCGAGCGCCTGGTCCAACGCTCCGAGTACGCGGGCGTGAAGTTGATCGTCGCGGTGAGCGAGGACGTGCCGCTCGATGACGACGAGCTGCTGCTGTGGGGCATCTTCACGCGGTTCGACTGCGCGCGCGACATCGTGCCCGCGCGTGCCGAGGCGCGCGGCGCCTGGCTCACCTGCCGCGGACCGCTCGGGATCGACGCCACCTGGAAGCCGGGCTACCCCGACCCGGTCGCGACCCCGGCTGCGGTGGTCGCCAAGGTGGATGGGTGGTGGGCATGAGCGGGAGGCCCGGCCGGCAGGCGCTGTTCGACGTGTCGCCCACCGTCGCGGCGGCGCTCAAGGACAAGCGGCCGGTGGTGGCGCTCGAGACCACGCTGGTCACCCACGGTCTGCCGCATCCCGAGGGGATGCTAGCGGCGGCGCGCCTCGAGGCCGAGGTGGTCGCGGCGGGGGCGGTGCCCGCCACCATCGGCGTGCTCGACGGCAAGGTGCGCGTCGGACTCTCCCCGAACGAGCTGGAGCGTCTCGCCACCGCGCCCGACACGGCCAAGCTCAACCTCAGCAACATGGCGGCGCAGGTGGCCACCGGCCGGCCGGGCTCGACCACGGTCGCCGCGACCCTCGCGGTCGCCGCGTGGACCGGGATCCAGGTGTTCGCGACCGGCGGCATCGGTGGTGTCCACCGCGGCGCCGAGGAGACCGGGGACATCTCGGCCGATCTACACGCACTGGGCCGATACGATGTGGCGGTGGTGTGCGCGGGCGCCAAGGCGGTCCTGGACCTGCCGCGCACGGTCGAGATGCTCGAGACACTGGGCGTGCCGGTGTATGGATACGGCACCGGCGAGTTCCCCGCCTTCTACCGTCGCGCGAGCGGACTCCCCGTGGACCAGCGATTCGACGATCTCGATCTGCTCGCGCACGCGATCGAGCTGCACGGAGCGCTCGGGCTCTCGACCGGCGTGCTGGTCGCGAATCCCATCCCGATCGAGCACGAGATGCCGCTCGACCTCTACGAGGGAGCGCTCTCGAGTGCGCTCGCCGAGGCGGCGGAGAAGCACGTGCGCGGCCGCGCGGTGACCCCGTTCCTGCTCGATCGCATCCGCGCCCTGACCGAAGGGAAGAGCGTCTTTTCCAACCTGGTACTGCTCGCGCACAATGCCCGGGTGGCCGGCCGCCTGGCGGTCGCTCGCTCGAAGTCGTGGGCCGAGCAGCGCGAGGGATGAAGGAGATGGCAGCAGCGAGAACGCTGGGGATGACGGTGATCGCCGCGCTCAGCCTGTTCGTCGGCGTCTCCGGTCTGATCGGCTCCACGGCCGTGATCAGCGACGGTCTGGGCTTGACGCGGATCGGCACCGTGACCGGTGCGCCGAGCGTCGGCACCACCAGCGCTCCGCCCGCCGCAGCGTCCGTGAACGGGGTGGTCGTGGCGTTCGGCGCGATCCGCGGCATCCTCTCGGTGCTGCTGCTGGTCGGCGCGATCGGCACGCTCTGGGTGCGGCCCTCCGGCCGGCGTCTCTCGCTCATCTTCGCGGCGGGCTGGATCGTGGTGGGGGCCGTCGAGCCGTTCGCCCTGGGCTACGCGTTCGGCTGGCCGGTGGTGACCAGCGCGCTCTACCCGTTCCTGCTCCTCGCGATGTTCAACGGCCCGTCGTGGAGGGCGGCGTTCGCGCCTGCGCACGTCTGACCCATCGCGCGCCGGGCCGCGCTG
>JBKJXJ010000444.1:0-2869 GCA_046716125.1 Candidatus Eiseniibacteriota bacterium | reverse complement strand
GCTTCTACCTCACCACCGCGATCGACTACGTGAACGGCCGGCCGCACCTCGGCCACGCCTACGAGAAGGTGCTCGCCGACGCCCTCGCGCGCTTCCACCGCCAGCGCGGCGACTCGACCTTCTTCCTTACCGGCACCGATGAGCACGGGCAGAAGATCGCCCGCGCCGCCGAGGCGGCGGGCAAGACACCGCGCGCGTTCGTGGACGAGCTGGTCACGACCTTCACCGGCGCCTGGAACACGCTCGGCGTCTCCTACGACAAGTTCATCCGCACGACCGATACACGCCACGAGCTGGCGGTCCAGGAGCTGTTCCGTCGCCTGAACGACGCGCGCAGCCCCAAGACCGGCGGGTCGGCGCTGTTCGAGGACTCCTACGAGGGGCTCTACTGCGAGGGCTGCGAGGGCTTCAAGCAGGAGAAGGACCTGGACGAGGAGGGGCGCTGTCCCATCCACCTGACCCGTCCGGCGAAGATCCGCGAGAACAACTTCTTCTTCCGCCTCTCGGAATATGACGAGGCGCTCCTCGAGCACATCGAGGCCCACCCCGACTTCATCCAGCCCGACTACCGCCGCAACGAGGTCCTGAACGTCATCCGCGACGGGTTGGAGGACGTGAGCGTCACGCGCCCCAACCTGCCGTGGGGCATCCCGCTCCCGGACGACATCGAGGGCGCCGCCGGACACACCGTCTACGTGTGGGCCGACGCGCTGCTCAACTACCTCTCGGCGATCGGCTGGCCCGAGCGCAAGTACTCGCTGTGGTGGCTGGCCAAGGAAAGCGAGACCGGCGGCCCCGGGGCGGCGCGCGAGGACGAGTTCCAGCACCTCGACGGCCAGGGCCGTCCGGGCGCGGCCTGGGCCGGCACCACCGCCAAGAAGCACACCAACGCGCTCCACCTGATCGGCAAGGACATCAGCCGTTTCCACTGCGTCCTGTGGCCCGCCCTGCTGCTCGCGGCCGGCGTGCCGCTGCCGCGCCAGATCTACGTGCACGGGTTCATCTACGCGCGCGGCGGGAGGCTCTCGAAGTCGGCCGGAAACGTCGTGGACCCGGTCGAGCTGGCGGAGCGCTTCGGCGTGGACGCGCTGCGTTTCTACCTGCTCGACGCGATCCCCACCGGCCGCGACGGGGAGTTCACGCTCGAACAACTGGTCGAACACTGCAACACCCATCTCGCCAACGATCTCGGCAACCTCGCGAGCCGGAGCGTCACGATGGTGCACAAGTACTTCGGCGGCACGCCGCCTCCCGACTGGGATCCGGCCTCCCTTCGGGATTCGAGCGCCCGCGAGGCACTCGACGCCCTCGTGACGGCGGCATCGGTCGCGGCCGACGAGGTGCCGAAGGCGTTCCAGGAGCTTCGCGTGCACGAGGCGCTCGGCGCCGCGTGGGGGCCGGTGGTGCGGGCCAACGAGTTCATCGAGCGCGTCAAGCCCTGGACGGTCGCCAAGGACGAGTCGCGGCGCGCCGAGCTCGCCACGGCCCTCAACGCCCTGCTCGAGACGCTGCGTCTGGTGGCGCTCTGGGCGTGGCCCGCGATCCCGGGCAAGAGCGAGGAGTTGTGGTCGCTGCTCGCCCTGCCCGGCAAGCCGGGCGACACGCGCGGCGAGGCCGCGCGGCCGGCGTTCGGCCCGGGGGTGTTCGCCGGGCGGGCGCTGGGCGAGGTCAAGAGCCTGTTCCCCCGCATCGAACTCGAGCCCTCGGCCTGACGCGCGCCGCGGTCCGCCGCGGCCGCATCCACCCCACATCATGATCGACACCCACTGCCACCTGTGCGACAAGCGGTTCGACAAGGACCGGCAACAGGTATTGGACCGCGCGCACCATGCCGGGGTGACCCACCTGGTGGAGATCGCCTACGCGCCCGCGATCGTTCCGCGCGCGTTCGAACTCGCGCGCGAGCACCCCAACATCCATCTGTGCGTGGGCGTCCATCCGAGCGAGTCGGACAAGGTCCCGGAGGACTACCTCGCGACGCTGCGCGACCACGCCCGCCACCCGCGCGTGGTGGCGATCGGCGAGACCGGGCTCGACTTCTACCGCGACTACGCCCCGCGCGAGGCGCAGGAACGCTGGTTCAGGGCCCAGCTAAGGCTGGCGGACGAGGTCGGCCTGCCGGTCGTCATCCACCAGCGCTCGGCGCTCGAGGACACGCTGGCGATCCTCGAGGAGATGCGGCCGGCGGCGGGCGGCGTGCTGCACTGCTTCGACGACGGGCCCGCGGCGGTCGAGCGCGCGCACGCCCTGGGCTTCAAGCTCGGGATCGGCGGTGTCCTGACCTACGCTCACGCCGAGCTCGACGAGGCGATCCAAGCCGCGCCGGCGGAGTTGCTGGTGCTGGAGACGGACTCCCCCTACCTCGAGCCCGAGCCCCGCTCGCTCCGCCGCAACGAGCCCGGCCTGCTCGCGCGGGTCGCCCCGCGGCTGTGCGAGCTGCGCGGGTGGACCCGGGACGAGATGGATCGCATCACCACCGCCAACGCCCGCGACCTGTTCCGGTTCCCGGTCTAGACCCACGAATTCAGTTGACAGGCTTTTCGAAGCCAATCGGCCACGGTCCGCGGACCCTGCCGCCATGGACCGCCAGGCTGCGCGTGGCGCCCGCCCATGGGCTCGCGCGTCTTGCACGTCAAAGTTCTGTCGACGGGTCGCGTTGTGCTGCGCACGAGGCTCTGTGAGCGCCGAAAACACGCATGGTATGAATGAGCTGCGCCCCCGCGACCTGCCCCCGCGGAGACACGTCCGTGCACATCGAGTGCCTGTCCCACCTCGCCGATTCGACCGTCGATCAGCAGCTGTCGGTTCTCGTCTCCACCGATCGCGGCACCACAGCCCGCATGCTCCACCACATCGCCGAGTGCCAGGC
>JBKJXJ010000443.1:0-8018 GCA_046716125.1 Candidatus Eiseniibacteriota bacterium | reverse complement strand
GGACGCTGGCGCCGCCTCCGTCCAGGTCTCCGAGGCTGGCCGTGGCGGTCCCGAAATCGTCGGCGTTGTCGAGCGGCGAGCCCGGGAAATTGACGAGATCGCTGATCTTCTGCACGGTGAGCACCGTCCCGGCGGTGTCCAGGAACAGGATGTATTCGGCTCCGCGGTCGCCGCCACCATCGTCGTCCCCGCCCGCCCCGACCGCGATGGCGTGGGCGCTCGCGCCGGCGCCGTCCAGGTCGCCCAGGCTGGCGATCGAGCCGCCGAACTCGTCCAGATTGTCGAGCGGCGCGCCCGGGAAGTTGACGAGGTCGCTGGTCTTCTGCACGGTGAGCACGGTCCCGGCGGTGTCCAGGAACAGGATGTAGACGGCGCCACGATCAGCGCCGCCGTCGTCGTCGAAGGTGGCGCCGACCGCGATCGCCGCGGCGCTCGGTCCTGCGCCGTCGAGATCGCCCAGGAATGCGATCGCCCCGCCGAACTCATCCAGATTGTCCAGGGGCGCGCCCGGGAAGTTCGTGAGGTCGCTGATCTTCTGGTGGGAGAGGACGGTCCCGTTGTCGGCCGTGAAGAGGATGTAGACGGCCCCGCGATCGCCCCCGCCATCGTCGTCCAGCGAGGCGCCGATCGCGACCGCCGCCACGCTCGGTCCCGCACCGTCGAGGTCCCCGAGATGGGCTACGGCGCCCCCGAGCTCGTCGAGGTTGTCGATGACCGCGGTGAAGTTGCCCGCGGTGTCACTGATCTTCTGATTGGAGAGCACCATGCCCGGGCTGCCCCAAGCGGTGGCGACGAGGACGAGGCCGATGTTGATCCCGGCGAGGGACGCGATGATGGATGAGATTCGAGAACGACGGCTCATGGAGGCTCCTGACTGATGTCCCGGACTCGGTTCGCTCGGCGGGCAGGAGGGCGCTCGAATCGCCTGGTCGGGAGCCGAACGGGCCCCGACCCGGTATTCCACAACACGGCCATATGAACGCCACGTCCTGACAGCCGGAGAATTCTATCCAGTTCGTATTGCGGAGTCCAGTGATTCCGTGCACTGTGCACTTAATCACGTGGACGACTCGTCAGGCGGTGACTTTCCCGACCGGGTGGCTCACGCCGCGCGGCGCTCGCGTGATTCCTCGGCCTGCTCGGCCGCTGCCGCCTTCCGGCCCCGGGACACCGCATAGAATCCCAGCGCGACGACGGCCACGACGTAGAGGGCCTTCCATCCCCCCTCGATCCATTCACTGACGAGTTCGACGATCTCGCTCATGACGCATACCCTCCGATGTCGATGCCGAGAGGGACGACCCAGCGCGTTCCGCTTTCGGGTCCCGTTCGGCCGCGCGCGGGGATAGCGAGTTCCGTGCCGGACCGTAGCGGCGGCCTCGCGCTCGAATATCAGGCGTTAGCGGGAGGAGCGGCGCGAGGGGCGGTTGATACTGGGCGGGCTCCCCCAACTCGCGTGGGAAATGGCGCGAGTGCCGATCGTGATCTTAGAAGTCGAGCTGCGCCTGGACGCGACCTCCGTCGAGCGCCTGGCTGGTGTTCGCCTGGAACCGGAGGTCACCCTGGAACTTGAGGCTGTGGCCCTTCCGGTAGAGGTTCATGCCCGCATAAGTGATGTCGGTCCTGGTGCCACCGACGAGGGGGTCGAGTCGCACCTCGTCGAAACGGATGAAGGGCTGGAGCCGCTCCTGGAGGAAGAGCAGGCCCGCTCCGACCATCCACGTCCGCGTGTCGATGGCGGGGCCGGGGCCGGAGGGTTCGATTCGGACTGAGTTGAACTCGCTCCTCAGGAAGACCCGCCCGGCGCCGGTCGGGATGTCCAGCATGCCGTCCACGCCGATGGCGGCGTTCGTACTGCTGTCGCTGCCGGAATAGGTCTCGATCGTCTGATAGCTGCCGTTCAGCCCGAGCGAGTACCAGGATTCGGTGCCGAAGTGGGCATCCTGATAGATGTCCCTGGTGGAGCCCATGTTGACGTCGATGCGGCCGACGACCATCGGACGATCCTGAAGCCGGCCGGGGATGAACCGGTTGTCGAACAGGCCGACCGCGTACCCGGCGCGCCCGTTGAATGCTTTGCCGAGGAAGTGGAAGCCGACGGCGTTGTCCGCCAGACCGAGCGCGTCGGGCGCATTTGAAACGTTGCCCCGGTCCACGGCCAGCTGACGCGAGTCGGAGGTCAGCCGGTCACGCGAGAAAGGCTGATCGTAGAGTCCCGCCCGTACTTCGACGCCACGACCCAGCGGGTACTGGATCCAGGCGTTCTCGACCGCGGCCGAGGGCGTGGAGCCCACCTGGTCGGTGCCGTCGATCTTCCACTCGAAGCCGAAGCTCGCGGTGTGCATCTTGCCGTTGGCCTTGAGCCGGGCCCGCCGGACCATGAAGTCCCGCTGCCAATCGGTGCTGCCCGTCGGGCCCGGCAGCGCGTCATAGGCCATGCGGGCCTGCAGCCGCATGCCGAGTTCGAGCGTGAATCCTTCCTGTTCGACCACCTTGACGCCGGCGCCTGCCGCCCCTGGCTGCGCCAGTGTGGCGGCGGCGAGCAGCAGGCCGGCCGCCAGCCGTGCGACGCCACCGGTATATCCATCGGCCTTCATGTGCGGCACTCCTTAGGTTGGGAAGAGTCCACATTGCGATCATGGCAACCGGTCAAGTCCACCGGTCTCCCGGGGCGAACGGGGGACGATGGCCCGCCCTTCGCCCGCCTTGTACCGTCAATCCGCAGCCCGGGAGCGGGGGCCCCCGGGCTGCGTGTACCGATCTCCGACCGCGGACCGCCCGCGGCCGGGTGGATCAAATCGCCTTCACCGTAACCGGCCGCGCCATCGAACGGCCAAATCGGAGGTAGAGCGCCGGCATGACGAAGAGGTTGAGCAGGGTCGAGGTGATGAGTCCGCCCAGGATGACGACCGCCATCGGATGCTCGACCTCGTGGCCCGGGATGGTCCCGGCGACCAGGAGCGGGACCAACGCCAGCCCGGTGGCCGCCGCCGTCATGAGGATCGGCGAGATGCGCTCCCGCGCGCCGCGGATGACGAGCCCCAGACCGAAGGGTTCACCCTCCTCGCGTTCGAGATGCTGGTAATGGCAGATCATCATGATCCCGTTCCGTGCCACGATCCCGAGCACGGTGAGGAAGCCGACGATCGACCCCAGCGAGATGACCCCGTCCCCGAGGAAAGCGGCCAGCACGCCGCCAACCAGCGCGGCGGGAAGGGCCATGAATCCGACCAGCGCCAGCCGCCAGTCCATGAACGCCGCCTGGAGCATCAGCAGGATCCCGATCGCCGAGACGATCATGAGACCGCGCATCTTCTCCTGGGCCGCCTCGCGCTCGGCGTACTCCCCGAGCAGCTCGGAGTGGTATCCCTCCGGGAACGGCACCCCCGCCAACTTCTTACGGACGTCGCCGACGACCGACCCCAGGTCCCGTCCGCGCACGTTGGCGCGCACGTCGATCTTCCGCTTCATCTGCCAGCGGTCGATGTGGTTCGGAGTCGAGACGATCTTGACGTCCGCCACGGCCGACAACGGCACCTGGCCGCCGTGCCGGGTGTCGATCGGGAGACTCTGGATCGAGCCGAGACTGTTGCGGTTCTCGGGTGTGCTCCAGACGTTCACGTCGTAGGCCTTCCCATCGCGGAAGATGTCACCACACTCCGTGCCGGTCACCATCGCGGCGGCCATGCGGCGCACGTCGCCCGGCTTCACCCCGTACTTCTCGGCGGCGGCGAGATTCACCTCGACGTCGATCTGGGGGATCGCCTTCTGAGATTCGACCTTGAGGTCCACGATCCCGGGGATGTGCTCCAGCGTGCCCTTGATCTCGTCCGCCTTGTCGCGGATGGTCTTGAGGTCGTCGCCGAAGATGCGCACCGTGATCGCCGTGGGCGAACCGGTCAGGACCTCCCGGATGCGTTCCTTGAGGTAGGTCTGGACGTCACGCACCAGTCCGGGGTAGCCGTCCACGGCCGTCTGGATCGCCGCGAGCGTCTTGTCGTAATCGACCTTCGGATCCACGCTGACCCAGTTCTCCCCGAAGTAGACGCCGTACACCTCATCCATGATCAGGGCCTGGCCGATGTGAGAACCGAAGTTGCGCACACCGGGGATGGCCCGGAGTTCCTTGTCCGACTGGGCGGTGATCCGGACCTCCTCCGTGACGGACGTCCCGGGCTCGGTCAGCCAGTGCATCAGGAAGTCCCGCTCCTTGAAGTCCGGCAACAGCGACTGGCCGAGCCGGGGCACGACCATGACCCCGGCCAGCGTCAGGACGAGGACGGTCATGTAGGCGGCGCGCGGCCGGGGGACGATCGCCGACAGAGCGCGCGTGTATGCGCGCTGCAGCCAGCGAACCAACGGCGACTCGCGGTCGGAAAGGGGGGACTTGGAGAGGAGGATGTAGGCCAGCGCGGGCGTCACGGTCAGCGCCACGACCATCGAGGCGAGGAGCGAGAGCGAGTACGAGATCGCCAGCGGGCGGAAGAACGCCCCGGAAAGTCCGCCGAGGAAGAAGACCGGCAGGAGGGCCATGACCTCGATCAACGTGGCATGGACGATGGCATGTCGCACCTCGAGAGAGGCCTCGAGGATGACCCGGGCGACCGGTTTCTTGCTGCCTTCTCGTCGATGCTGCCGGAGTCGTCGGACGACGTTCTCGATATCCACGATGGCGTCATCCACGAGGGATCCCAGGGCGATGACGAATCCCGCCAGGATCATCGTGTTGATGGTCGTGCCCCGCGCGTACAGGACCAGCATCCCGGCCATGAGCGAGAGCGGGATCGCGACACACGTGATCAGCGCGATCCGCCACTCGTAAAGGAACAGTGCCAGAACGATCACGACCAGGAGGCAGCCGAGCAGGAGGGAGCGGCTGAGGTGGTGGATTGACAGCTCCACGAAGCTCGCCGGCCGGAAGATCGTGGCATCGATATCGAGATCCGGGAGCCCCGGCTTGAGCGCGGCCAGGGCGTCATCGACACCCTTGGTCACCTGAAGCGTGTTCGCCCATGGAAACTTCTCGACGATCAGCAGCAGTCCGGGTCCGCCGTTGATGACGGCGTCGCCGACCAGCGGCTGGTGGCCCCACACCAGCTTGGCCACATCCTTGATCTGCATGGACTCGCCTTCGCGATTCTGGATCGCGACCTCTCCGAGGCCACTGGGATCCACGATCGGAAGGACGTTGCGGATGCCGAAGCGCTGGTTGGGCGTGTCGATGAAGCCGCCGGTCCCGATGACCGCGCCATCGGAGTGGCTCATCAGCCCCGCCTCGAGCGCGTCCGAGGTGGCGTCCATGACCTCCTGGACGGAGACGCCGTTCTCGCGCAGCTTCTCGGGCTCGACCTGGACCTGCAGCATCTCGATCCGCTCGCCCCAGATGGCGACGTTCGCGACCCCCGGCACGGCCAGCAGCCGGGGCCGGATGGTCCAGTAGGCCATCATGGACTGCTTGACGACGGACAGCTTCTTCGATGACAACCCGATCTTCATGAACCGTGCGGTCGCCGAGAGCGGCTGAAGCATGACCGGCGGGCCCACGTCCTTCGGGATGACCTCGATGATCTGTGCCAGGCCCTCCTGCACCCGCTGGCGCGCCTTCATGGCGTCGGTGCCCTGCTTGAAGATGAGCTTGACCGACGAGAGATCCGTGACCGACTTTGAGCGCAGGATGTCGAGGCCGGGTACGCCGGCCAGCGACTGCTCGATCGGGATGGTGACGAGCGCCTCGACTTCCGTCGGGGCAAGACCCAGACATGGGGTCTGGATCTCGACGATCGGCGGAGCGAACTCGGGGAACACGTCCACGCGCATGTCGCGCATCTGGTCGGCGCCGACGCACATCAGCGCGACCGCAAGGGCGAGGACGATGAATCGGTACTTCAGGCTCCAGGCTACGATGTGGCGGAACATGGTCGAAGACCTCCTGGGGCGGCTTTAGTGGCCGTACTTGTGTTCGGCGCCCATGAGTTCGGTGGCTCCGACGGTGACGACAACGGTTCCAGGGGGCGGTCCTTCCGAGAGGATCACCCGATCCCCTTCGACGCGATCGACCACGATCTTGTGCCGGACGTAGACCAGAGGCTGGGGATTGGTGAAGGTCCAGGTGCCGCCCTTGGCGTCGTACATGACGGCGCCGTAGGGCACGACCAGACGCTTCGTCGAGCCGACCATCTCTTCGCGGACCGGCGTGGTCTGGAGCCCGATCCGTTCGGCCGCCCTGGCCTCGAGGGTCACCTTCATGATCCCCTCCTGGCCGCTCTCTTCGAGTGTCGCCGGGTGGTGCTTCTCCTCGATCTTGTCCTGCTTGCATCCCGACAGGACCAGCACGGCCCCGATCGCCACCACCATCGCCCAACGCTTGACCTGCATGACACTGCCTCCTTCTTCAAGTTGGATTGACATTGCGAGTTCAGACGGCGATGCCCAGATCGTCCTCCTCGACCGCATCGGGCATGGCGCCCTCTCCGAATCGCGAGTACAGAACCGGGACGATGCAGAGCGAATAGAGGGTCCCCGTGACGAGGCCCCCCAGGACGACCATGGCGAGCGGGCCCACGACCTCGTGTCCGGGCTGGGCGCGGAGGAGCGCGAACGGTGCGACGGCGGCCGCGGTCACCAGCGCGGTCGTCAGGATGGCGGACGCTTGGTCACGAACACCCCGCTGGATGAGACCCGGGCCGAAGCCCGCTCCGCCACCCACTCGAATCTCGCGATAGCGACTCGCCAGCATGATGGACTGGCGGAGCGTGATGCCGAGCACGGTGAGGAGGCCGCCCATCGCGGCCAGGGATGGCGTCGTGCCGCTCAGCGACGCGATCAGGACGCCGCCGCCGATCGCGAGCGGCAGGGTGAGCGCCACGGCGATGGCCAGGGCCCAGCTCCCGAACGCGGCCTGGAGGACGAAGACGATGCCGATGGCGATGCCGACCGACGCGACGGCGACCCGCTTCCAGCCGGCTTCCTGCCTGGCGAAGTCGCCGACAAGTTCAGCGCGATATTCCAGCGGGAAGGCCGAAGCATGGAGCTTGTTGCGGACGTCGGCCGCGACCGCTTCGGCGCTGCGGCCATTGACCCCGGCAACGATGTCGAGCGTGCGGGCCACGTTCTCGCGGCGGATGACGTTGGGCGTGGGGACCATCCGGACGGAGGCCACGTCCCCGAGACGAACCTGCCCGCCGCTGGGGGTATCGATCAGGAGATCATTGATCCCCGCGACGCTGTGCCGGATCTGGGGCACGCCCCAGACCACGACCTCGAAGATCTTCTGCTGCTCGAACAGGTTTCCGACCAGGATGCCCGAGAGCAGGGTCGCCGCGGCGCGGCGCACGTCGCCGGGCTTGACCCCATAGGTCCTGGCGGCGGCAAGATCGACCTGGATCTCGACCACGGGCTCCTGGGTCTCGACCTCGAGATGGGGATCCACGATGCCCTTCACCGATGCGAGCGCCTGCCGGAGCTTGTCGGCCTCCTGGCGCAGGACGTCCTCCCGCTGGCCAGAGAGGCGAACCACGATGGGTTCATCCACGCGTGTAAGCGCCTCGCCGAATCGGGAGCGGAGGAAGGTCATGACATCGCCATCGACGCCGGGATATCCGGCGACGACGTCCTCCACGGCCGCGACGGTCTTCTCGTAGTCGGCGCCGGGAGCCAGATTGACCCACATCTCGCTGGAGTGGATACCGACCACCTGATCCGACAGGATCGCGCGGCCGACGTGGGCCCCGACGTTGCGGACGCCGGCGATCGTCTTGAGCTCCTTGCTGACGCGGTCGATCATCCGATTCATGGCCGCGCGCGAGGTCCCGGGGGCGGCGTCCCAGTGGACCAGCAGATCGGGTTCCTTGAAGTTCGGCGCCGGAGCGATGTTGAGCCGGGGCAGGATGAAGAATCCAGCAATGCCGGCGATGACGACCAGAGCGACCGCGGCCCGGGGCACGACGGGGGACATCCCTTCTGCCGTGTTCCTGACCCAGGCGCCGAAGGGGTTCTCATGCCGCACCAGCTGCGACTTC
>JBKJXJ010000442.1:0-6341 GCA_046716125.1 Candidatus Eiseniibacteriota bacterium | reverse complement strand
GAGACCGAGTAGCTCATCCCGAGATTGGCCGAGACCGTGCGGTTGAACACGCCCTGGAACACCGAGAACACGTCGGTCGTGGCGCCGCCGATGTCCACCCCCACCACCGCCAGCGCGTCACGCTTGGCGATGGCCTCGATGATGATGCCGACCGCGCCCGGGGTCGGCATGATCGGGACCGGCGACCAGGTCATGAGCTTCTTGTAGCCCGGGGCATGGGCCATGACGTGTTCCATGAACAGCTCGTGGATGGCGTCGCGGGCCGGGCCCAGGTTCTCGCGCTCCATCGAGGGCCTCAGGTTCGGCACCACGCTCAGCGCCGTGCGTTCGCCCAGGGTCTGCTCGATGACCGAGGCGGCGTCCTTGTTCCCGGCATAGATGACCGGCAGCTGATAGCCCGCGCCGAGCCGCGCCTTGGGATCGGCGGCGAGCAGGATCTCCCCCATCTCGGCCACCCGGCGGACGTCGCCGCCGTCGGTCCCGCCCGAGAGCAGGATCATGTCGGGCCGGAGCTGGCGGAGGCGCCGGATCTTCTCGTGCGGGCGCCGTCCGTCGTTCAGCGCGATGACGTCCATCACGATCGCCCCGGCGCCGAGTGCGGCGCGCTGGGCGCTCTCGCCGGTCATCTGGAGCACCAGCCCCGAGACCATCATCTGCAGCCCGCCGCCGGCGCTCGACGTGGAGACATAGAGGTCCACGCCCTCCTCCCCCGTCTGAGGCGAGATGATGTGGTCGCCTTCGAGGATCTTCCGCCCGGCCAGCTCCTCCACCTCGCGGACCGCATTCAGCACGCCGCGGGTCACGTCCTCGAACGGCGCCTCGACCGTGGTCGGCGCCTCGCCGCGGACGATCAGGCGATAGGTGTCGCCGCGCTTCTCGATCAGGATCGCCTTGGTCGTCGTGGATCCGCAGTCGGTGGCGAGGATGGACCGGATCGACTTGGGGTCGAGGGTGCGTGATTCCATGGGGCTCTCAGGTCTCTCTCTCGCTGGAAGGGGGCGGGATCAGCGCGGCCGGCCGCCGGCGGCGCGCCGGCTCTCGTCCTTCAGCGCGCGCGTGCGTTCCGACTCCGCTTCGATGCGCAGGATGAGCGACTCCATCACGTCACGGCGTTCGATGAGGGCGGTGAAGCGCCGGTAGTCCGTGAATCGGAACAGCGACTGGATCATCGGCTCGAAGAAGATGAGCGCCTGGCTGGCGATCACCGTCATGGGCTTGGAGGTCTCGAGCGCCAGGATGGCCGGGACCTCCATGTGCAGCTCGACCACGCGGGCCGCGAGGCGATCGAGGAGCGCCTCGTCTTCCGCGGGAAGCGGCGGCGGATCAGAGGCCATGGGCTTCCAGTCGGCCGCGCAGATCGGCGAGCAGTCCCTCACGACCGCGGGACGGCATCGGGAGCAGGAGGCCGCGATAGGGATCGAGCCAGTGCGGGCGCGCGTAGGGTGAGAGCAGGAGCCCGGCCGGCCGCGTCGCCGCGCGGCGCAGCTCGCTCCAGCGGCGGCGGGCGGTCCCAAAGGGCCCCCGCATCTGGATCCCCTCGTCGTCCACCCGGCAGCGCGCGGGCGAGAGCACGGGCGAGAGCGTCCCGAGGACCGCCAGGCCCAGGATGAGCCTCACCAGCGCGGGTTCGTCGAGCGAGGCGATCACCAGGCACATCCCCAAAGTCATGAGGGAGGCGGCGAACGCAGCCAGCGGGCGATCACGCCAGGGATTGAATGCCCACTCGAGCGGGACCACGGTCATGCCCGGCTCGACGCCGGGTCGGAGGTGCCGGCCGGGGCGCGCTCGGCGCGGGCGCCGCTGCCCCAGTGGAGCACCAGCTCGCGCGCCGCCCGGCCCTCGTCCAGCCGGCTCACCGGCGTCGTCAGCGGGGCGTCGAGCAGCAGCTTCGGGTTCTCGGCGGCCTCCTGCGCGATGCGCTCCATCGCCGCCGCGAAGTGATCGAGCCGGTCCAGGGTCTCGGTCTCGGTGGGCTCGATCATGAGCGCCTCCTCGACGATGAGCGGGAAGTACACCGTCGGCGCATGGACGCCGAAATCGAGCAGGCGCTTGGCGACATCGAGCGTCTTGATGCCGTGCTTGCGCAGCCCGCGGCCCGAGAGCACGAACTCGTGCATGCAGTGCTCGGGATGCGGCAGCTCGTAGGACTTCGCCAGCCGGCGCATGAGGTAGTTGGCGTTCAGGATCGCGGTGCGGCTCACCTCGCGAAGCCCCGCGGGGCCGAGGGTGGACATGTACACCAGCCCGCGCAGCAGGATGCCGAAGTTGCCGTGGAACGAGTGGACGCGGCCCACGGAACGCGGGCGCGCGGTGTCGAGCCGCAGGATGCCGTCGTGCTCGACGACGATCGGCACCGGCAGGAACGGTTCGAGGTGCGCCGCGACGGCGACCGGTCCGGCGCCCGGCCCGCCGCCGCCGTGCGGCGTCGAGAAGGTCTTGTGGAGGTTGATGTGCATGACGTCGAAGCCCAGCTCGCCGGGCCGCACCAGGCCAACCAGCGCGTTCAGGTTGGCGCCGTCCATGTAGACCTGGGCGCCCGCCTCGTGGGCAAGAAAGATGATCTCGCGGATCCGCGGCTCGAACAGGCCGAGCGTGTTGGGCAGGGTGAGCATCACCGCCGCGGTCCGTTCGTCGAGCGCGGCGCCCAACGCCTTGGGATCGATCATCGCGTGCACCTCGGAGGCGACGGTCACGGTCTCGTAGCCGACCAGGTTCACGCTCGCGGGATTGGTGCCGTGGGCGGAGTCGGGCACGATCACCTTCCGCCGCTGTTCCCCCTCGCCGCGCGAGCGGTGCCAGGCGCGGATCATGAGCAGCCCGGTGGTCTCCCCCTGGGCGCCCGCGGCCGGCTGGGTGGTGACCGCAGAGAAGCCGGTGATCTCGGCCAGCGCGCGCTCGAGCTCGACGATGACGCGCAGCGCCCCCTGGACCGCCTCGTCGCCCGAGAGCGGATGCGCCAGCGCGAAGCCGGCGAGTGCGGCGAGCTCGTCGTTGACCTTGGGGTTATGCTTCATCGTGCACGAGCCCAGCGGGTAAAATCCTCGATCGATGTGGTGGTTGAGGGTCGAGAGCTCGATGAAGTGGCGCACCACCTCGGACTCGCTCACCTCGGGCAGCTTGAGCTTGGCGCGCAGCCGCGCGCCCGGGAGCAGCTCGGCCAGCGGACGCGACGGCACGTCGCAGGCCGGCAGCGCCGGGCCACGGTGCCCGGGCCCGCCCTGCTCGTTGAGCAGCCGGCGCGGCATGGTCATGGCTTCGCCCCCGCCGCCTTGAGCGTCTCCGCCCAGCGGTCGATCTCGCCAGCGCTCCGCTGCTCAGTCACCGCGACCAGGAGCCAACGGCGCCACTCCGGACGGAATCGCCCGAGGTCCACGCCGGGCAGGATCGCGCGCGGACGGCCGGCCTTGACGACCGCGGCCGCATTCACCGGACATTCGAGGACGAACTCGCGGAAGAACGGCCCGCCGTGCGCAAGTCGGTAGCCCGGGATCGTTCCCGCGAGCGTCGCAGCGTGATGCGATTTCTGGACACACAGCTCGGACACCTCGCGCAGGCCCAGCTTGCCGAGCAGTCCGAGGTAGATCGTGGCGCGCAGCGCGAGCAGGCCCTGGTTGGTGCAGATGTTCGAGGTCGCCTTCTCGCGGCGGATGTGCTGTTCGCGGGTCTGGAGGGTGAGGACGAAGCCGCGGCGCCCGTGCCGGTCCACCGTCCGTGCGACGAGGCGACCCGGCATGCGACGGACGAGCGCCTGCCTGCAGGCGAAGAAGCCGAGCACCGGCCCGCCGAACGAGGACGGATTGCCGAGGCTCTGCCCTTCGCCCACGACCATGTCGGCGCCCGAGGCGCCGGGGGGCTCGAGCAGCGCAAGCGCGATCGGGTCGCACACGGCGACGGCGAGCGCGCCGACCTCATGCGCGAGCGCGTGAATCGCCTGCGGGCTCTCGAGCAGGCCGAAGAAGTTAGGATGCTGGTAGATGACCGCCGCGACATCGGGGCCGAGCGCCTCGCGCAGGTCCTCGGGCGCGCACTGGCCGCCCCGGTCCGCCACCACCGTCACGTCCTGCTCGAGGTAGGTGCGCAGGACCTCGGCGTAGTGCGGATGGAGCGCCCCCGCGACCACCACCCTCGCGCGCCCGGTCTGGTGACGCGCGAGGAGTGCCGCCTCGACCGCCGCGGTCGCGCCGTCATACAGCGAGGCGTTGGCGACGTCGCACCCGGTCAGCTCGACGATCATGCTCTGGAACTCGAAGATGGCCGTGAGCGATCCCTGCGCCACCTCGGGCTGATACGGCGTGTAGGCGGTGGCGAACTCCGAGCGCGAGGCGATGGCGTTGACCGCAGCCGGGATGTAATGGTCGTAGCTGCCACCGCCGAGGAACGAGATCGCGTGGTCGGCGTCGTTGGCGCGCGCCCACTCCCCGAACCGGCGCCGCGCGTCGATCTCGGCGAGCGGACCGGGGACGTTGAGCGGCCGGTCGAGAATGACCTCGGGCGGGAGCGCGGCGATGAGCTCCTCGTAACGGCGCACGCCGATCACGTCCAGCATGCGCTGCTCCTCGTCGCGCGAGAGGCCGATATAGCTCACGCGTGCTGCTCCTCGACGTGCTTCGCGTACGCCTTCTGGTCCATCAGGGCGCCGAGCTGCCCGGCATCATCGGGCCGGATCCGGATCATCCAACCCTCGCCGTAGGGCGACTGGTTCACCAGGGCAGGGTTGTCGGCGAGCGCGGCGTTGATCGCCACGACCTCGCCGGCCAGCGGGGAATAGAGGTCGCTCACGGTCTTGACCGCCTCGACCACGCCGAAGGTCCCGTGGGCATCGATTCGCTTGCCCACCTGGGGCAGCTCGACGAACACGACGTCGCCCAGCTGGTCGGTGGCGTAGCCGGTGATGCCGACCGTCACCACGCCGTCTTCGAGGCGCGCCCACTCGTGCTCGGCCGTGTACCGCACGTCTGCCGGGAACTCCACGTATCCTCCCCTCCTTGGACTTCGAAAACCCTGCGTCAGCGACGCGAGCCGCGGGTGTAGAACGGACGTTTCACGACACGGGTCGGGATGCGACTGGATCCCGCCACCACGTCGAGCGTCGTGCCGAGGGCACTCACGCCGGTCTCGACGTACGCCATGGCGATCGCCTTCTCGAGGCTCGGGCCAAAGGCGCCGCTCGTGACGATCCCCACCGCGCGGCCGGCGGATTCCACCGCCATGCCGTGCCGGGGAACGCGGCGGCCCTCGGCTTCGAGGCCGACGAGCTTGCGGGCCGTGCCCTTCTCCTTCTGGCGCACCAGCGCGTCGCGCCCGGAGAACTCCCCGCGCGAGAGCTTCACCGTCCAGCCGAGCCCGGCCTCGATCGGCGAGGTCGAGTCGTCGATGTCGTTCCCGTAGAGCATGTAGGCCATCTCGAGACGCAGGGTGTCACGGGCGCCGAGGCCGATCGGCTCGATTCCGGCCGGCTTCCCCGCCGCCATGAGGCCCTCCCACACCCGCGCCGCGTCCGAGGCGGCGAAGTAGAGCTCGAATCCATCCTCGCCGGTGTAGCCGGTGCGGGCGATCACCGCCCTCGCTCCGAACAGCGGGCCCTCGACGAACCGGTTGGACGGCATGGCCAGCGCCTCGTCCGGGACTTGGCCCTTCAGCACCTCGGCGGCGCGCGGCCCCTGCAGCGCGAGCAGGGCGGTCTCGTCCGAGTGGTCGGTGAGCGTGACATCGGCCGGGCAGGACTGCTTGAGCCAGGCGAAGTCCTTGGCGATGTTGGAGGCGTTCACAACCAGCATGAAGTGATCGGCGGAACGGTAGACATACAGGTCGTCCACGATCCCGCCATCCGGGCGGCACATGGTCGTGTACATGGCCTGCCCGACGGCCATGCCGGGCGTGTCGTTGGCCAGTGCGCGATCGAGGAACCCGACTGCCCCCGGGCCGCGGACGTCGAACTCGCCCATGTGGGAGATGTCGAAGACGCCGGCCCCGGTGCGCACGAGTTGGTGCTCGCGCACGTCGCCGGTGTATCGCAGCGGCATCTCGAAGCCCGCAAAATCCACCAGTTTGGCGCCGGCGGCCTTGTGGAAGGCATGGAACGGCGTGTATTTGAGGGCGGTAGCTGGCTCCAAGGCAGGCTCCAAGGTGGTGAGGCGGACGGAAGTTAGCGAATGGCCGAAGGGGGGTCAAGGCGGGCGGGGATGCCGCAACTATCCTTAAGGATAGTTGAAGACCCTGTCATTTCGTCCGCCGCGCGGCGGATAGAAGGCCCTGTCATTTTTCAACATGCCCTGGGGCATGTTCGAGACCCTGTCATTCTCAGCATCGGGGGATCCCGCAACTGTCATCAAGGACAGTTG
>JBKJXJ010000441.1:0-4625 GCA_046716125.1 Candidatus Eiseniibacteriota bacterium | reverse complement strand
CGACGAGTGGGGCCATTCATGGGGACCCCGCGAGGAGTACGTCCCCCCGCCTCCCGCCGCACGCCCTCGGCGTCCAGAGTTGGGGTTCCCGAAAGCGTTTGCATGCGAAAGACGCCGTCGCTAGTCTGACCCGACCTTTTCCGGGCACCCACCTTCCATCGGAGCCTTCCACCTGCACATGAGAACGCGCATCTCGTTGCCGACGCTGGTTCTTGCCGTCCTGACCTCGCTCACGCTCGTCCGTCCCGCCGACGCCGGCCCCTGGGGGCTCGCCCCAGGCGAGTGGTACGCGAACCTCGAGGCCGGCACGTTTACCGCCAACACGTTTCGTCCCGCCGACGGCGGCCGTGCCGACTCCGGACTCATCGTCGAGGAGCGCGCGCTCCGCACGATGGTCGAGGTGGGCTGGAAGAAGCGCTCATCGCTCGTCTTCGGCCTGCCGGTGCTGAGCGTGACGCGGCGCGACGCGAGGGTCCAGGGCACGGCGACCGGATTCCAGGACGTGCTGATCGGGGTGCGCTACAACCTGAAGAACGCTTCCAGCGCGTTGGCGCTCGAGCTCGACTGGAACGGACCCTCGGGCTACAACCGGCACCTCGACACGCTCGGCATCCGCCTCGGCGACGGGCTCCAGGAGCTGAGCGCCCAGCTGCAACTCGGCAGCGCGATCGGCAAGCGCGGGTTCATCGCGGGCTCGATCGGTTACGGCTATCGCTACCTCGGCATCGGCAAGCGCGACAAGGGCGCCTTCGTCCCGGGGGATCCGCACGCGGCCAAGTACCTGTGGGCCGACCGTCTGAACGCGAGCGCCGACGTCGGCTTCTGGATCGGAAAGTCCGTGCTCGCGGGGGGGCGCTATCGGGGCCTCATGACGATCTCGAACGGCGTGCTCATGCCGAAGACGGATGTCCACCTCGCGGGCCCCATCCTGCTGTACCGCCTGGACGACCGTCTCGACATGTTCGCGGGCTCCTTTTCCACGGCCATGGGCAAGAACACGCTCCACTACGATCAGGTCTACGTCGGGTTCGCGTTCCACCGGACCAAGCTCAACCGGCTTCAGGGATTCCTGGGCGGCACGCAAGCTCCGTAGCACGGGCACCCGGTCCCGACCGGCCGCGCCGGGTCCGGGGGAGGTGAACCCATCCGCGACCTGATCGCCCGTCTCCTGCCCTACCTGGCGCGCTATCGGCGCGGCCTCATCCTGGGCGTCGCGTGCATCGTGCTCACCAACACGATCGCGCTCACCCAGCCGCACGTGCTGCGGCTGGCCGTGGACGACCTGTACCGCGGCGTCACCTCCGCCAAGCTCGCGCGCTACGCGCTGATCCTGCTCGGGATCGCCGCGGCCGGCGGCGTGTTCAAGTTCCTGATGCGCCACTTCGTGATCGGCATCTCGCGCCACCTGGAGTTCGACCTTCGCAACGACCTGTTCGCCCACCTCCAGCGACTCCCGCTCGAGTACTACCAGAGCACCCGCACCGGCGAGATCATGTCGCGCGCCACCAACGACCTCTCCGCGGTGCGCATGATGCTCGGGCCCGGCATCATGTACATGGTCAACACGGTGACCGTGGCGGCGGTCTCGATCGCCTGCATGGTGGCGATCAGCCCGCGCCTCACCTTCTACAGCCTGCTGCCCCTGCCGCTGGTGTCGCTGACCGTGTGGTTCTTCGGTGACCGCATCCACCGCCGCTTCGAACGCGTCCAGGCGCAGTTCGCCGACATCTCCGCGCGCGTCCAGGAGAACCTCTCCGGCGTGCGCGTCATCCGCGCGTTCACGCGCGAGGCGGGCGAGGTCGAGGCGTTCGCGGAGATGAACCGCGAGTACGTGGACCGCAATCAGCGCCTCATCCAGGTCTGGGGCGTGTTCCACCCGCTGCTGGCGTTCCTCGCAGGACTGGCGGCGCTGCTCGCGCTCTACCTGGGCGGGCGCGAGGTCGTCCGCGGGCACATCAGCCTCGGATCGTTCGTGGCGTTCACCGTCTACCTGGCGATGCTCAACTGGCCGGTCGTGGCGCTGGGCTGGGTCATCAATCTCTTCCAGCGTGGCATGGCGTCGTTCCGCCGCATCGCCGAGGTCATGGACGTCGAGCCCGCGATCAAGAGCACGCCGGACGCGCATCGCCCCGCGGAAGGCGCGCGCGGCGGCGAGATCGAGTTCCGCGACCTCACGTTCACCTATCCGGGCGCCGCCCGCCCGGCGCTCCGGGATCTCTCGCTGCGGATCGAGGCGGGTCGGACGGTGGCCCTGGTGGGGCGGACCGGCGCGGGCAAGAGCACCCTGCTCTCGCTCATCCCGCGCCTGTTCGATCCGCCGCCGGGCACGGTGTTCCTTGACGGCGTCGACGTCCGGCGCTGGGACCTGGGGGCGCTCCGCTCGCGGCTCGCGATCGTGCCGCAGGAGACCTTCCTGTTCTCCGCCACGGTCGCCGAGAACATCGCCTACGGCGTGGATCAGGCCCCCCGGGAGGCGATCGAACAGGTGGCGCGGATCGCGCGCCTGGACGACGACGTGCGCCGCTTCCCGGCCGGATACGACACCATGGTCGGCGAGCGCGGCATCACGCTCTCAGGCGGACAGCGTCAACGCGCGGCGATCGCGCGCGCCCTGATGCGCGATTCGCCGGTGCTGCTCCTCGACGACTGCCTCTCGAGCGTGGACACCCAGACCGAGGAGGCCATCCTCCACGGGCTCAGGGGCGAAAGGGTCCGGCGGACCGCGCTCATCGTCTCGCACCGGATCAGCGCCGTGCGCGACGCCGACTTGATCGTCGTGCTCGAGGATGGTGCTTCGGTCGAGCGCGGTACCCACGAGACCCTGCTGGCGCTGGACGGGCGCTACGCCGAGCTGTGCCGGCAGCAGGAGCTCGAGGAAGAGCTGGAAGCGTCGTGAGCCCCGGGGACGAGGACGACCTCGGACGCGCCTACGATCACCGGCTGATGCGCCGGCTGATGGGCTACCTGCAACCGTACCGCGGGCGGGTGGCGTTCGCGGTCGCCGTGGTCATCCTCGACGCGGCCGCCCAGATCGCCGGGCCGTGGCTCACGATGCTGGCGATCGACAACGGGATCCGCCACAAGGACCTGGGCTACCTCGATCGCGTCGCCGTGCTGTACTTCTCGGTCCTGCTGGTCGCGTTCGGACTCGGATATCTGCAGACCCAGATCATGCAGCGGGTCGGCCAGCAGATCATGATGGACCTGCGCATGGCGATCTTCCGCCACCTGCAGCGACTGCCGATCGCGTTCTTCGACCGGAATCCGGTGGGGCGGCTGCTGACGCGCGTGACCCACGACGTGGACGTGCTCAACGAACTGTTCACCGCCGGAGTGGTCGCGATCTTCGGGGATCTCCTCACGCTGCTCGGCATCCTGATCGCGATGTCGCAGATCAACGCCGAGCTCATGGGCGTGGCGTTCTCGGTGCTGCCGCTCATCCTCATCGTCACCCTCACCTTCCGCTCCCGTGTGCGCCGTTCGTTCCGCGACATCCGGATGCGGCTGGCGCGGCTGAGCAGCTTCCTGAACGAGAACCTCACCGGCATGAGCACGGTGCAGATCCTCAACCGCGAGCGCCGGAGTCTCGGCGAGTTCCGCGAGATCAACGCGAAGCACAGGGACGCCCATCTTCAGACCGTGTTCTATCACGCGATGTTCTTCCCGACGCTCGAACTGGTCGGCGCCGTGGCGGTGTCGCTCATCGTGTGGTACGGCGGCCGCCAGGTCATGTGGACCGGGATCACGCTCGGAACCCTGGTCGCGTTCATCCAGTACACCCAGCGCTTCTTCCGCCCGATCTCGGACCTGAGCGAGAAGTACAACATCCTGCAGCAGGCGATGGCGTCCGCCGAGCGCATCTTCGACCTGCTGGACACGCCGCCCGATCCGGCCTCCCGCGTCGCGTCGCCGGCGCCGGCGGTCGCCCCCGCCCACCGCGAGTTCCAGGGACGGGTCGAGTTCGACCGGGTCTCGTTCGCCTACACGGGCGAGGACTGGGTGCTGCGCGACGTGTCGCTGACGCTCGCCCCCGGGGAGCGTGTCGCGCTGGTCGGGGCCACGGGGTCGGGCAAGACGACGCTGGCCAGCCTGCTCCTGGGGTTCTACACCCCTCAGTCCGGCACCATCCGCGTCGACGGACGCCCGCTCGCCGACTGGGATCCAGGTGTGCTCCGCGGCCACATCGGTCTGGTGCTGCAGGACGTATTCCTGTTCTCGGGCACCATCGCCGGGAATCTGCGGCTCGGGAGCGACCGACTCTCGGAGGCCGACGTCGAGCGCGCGGCCCGCGAGGTGGGCGCCGACGAGTTCATCACCCGTCTTCCCGGCGGCTACGGGGCGGCTGTCCTCGAGCGCGGCGCCACGTTCTCGGCCGGCCAGCGCCAGCTGCTGGCCTTTGCCCGCGCGCTCGCGCGCGATCCGAGGCTCCTGATCCTGGACGAGGCGACGTCGAGCGTGGACACCCAGACCGAGGCCCAGGTCCAGCGGGCGCTCCGCCGCCTGATGCTGGGCCGCTCGTGCCTGGTGATCGCCCATCGGCTCTCGACCATCCAGGACGTGGACCGGATCGTCGTGCTTCACCACGGGCGGGTGCGCGAGACCGGGACCCACGCCGAACTCCTGGC
>JBKJXJ010000440.1:0-4346 GCA_046716125.1 Candidatus Eiseniibacteriota bacterium | reverse complement strand
GGCGCGCGCCATCGCGATCGCCGAGGACCAGCGCCGCTACGCCGATGGCGAGCTCAGGCGGCTGCTCGAGAACTCCATCCCGGCGGTGCGGGCGCGTGCGGCCCTGGCGGTGGGGCGGCTCCAGGATTCGACCGCCGTGCCGGCCCTGCTGCCGTTGCTGAACGACGCCAGCGCCGGGGTCCGTCGCGAGGCCGTGTTCGCGCTCGGCCAGATCGGGCATCGGAGCGCGCTCAAGCCGCTCGAGGCGAAGCTCCAGGACCGCGATGCCGAGACGGTCGAACTGGCGATCGAGGCGCTCGGCAAGCTCGGGGACAAATCCGCCGGCGCCCCGATCGCCGCCTTCCTGAGGACCGGCACGCCCGGACAGCGCGGCGAGGCCGCGATGTCGCTGTGGCGGCTCGCCGACTCGACCGCGCTGCCGGCGCTGCTCACCGTCCATGCCGATCCCGATCCCGAGGTGCGCTGGCGCGTGATCTACGCGCTCGAGAAGCTGGTCGTGCCGCAGCGCATCGTGCTGGTCGTGTCGCTTCACCTCAATGACCCCGAGTGGATCGTCCGCGCCTACGCCGCCCGCACCCTGGGCCGGCAGAAATCCACCCGCGGCAGCGCCTATCTCATGGGCGCGCTGCGCGACGGCGATGCGCCGGTCGTGGTCAACGCCATCCGCGCCCTCCAGATGATCGCCGACAGCACCACGCGCGGTGTGGGCTCGGGGCTGATCCGCGCGCTCGCCCACCGCGATCCCTACGTGCGCGTGACCGCCGCGACTGCGCTTGGCGATCGGTTCGCCTGGGTCCCGCTCGAGGCGGACGAGCGTGCCGCCGCGCTGGACTCGGTGCGCGCCCATCTCGGCGACACGGACGCCGCCACCCGCGGCGCCTGCGCCCGCGCGTTGCTGGCGCGCGGGGGCGCGGAGGATCGCTCGCGCGTCTTGGGCGTGCTCGCCGGCGACCGCTCGATCTACACGCGCGTCGCGGTGATCGCCGCGTGGCCGGCGGGCGCCCCGGCGCCGCTCCGCGAACGGCTCGAGCCCGCGACCCCGCTGTTCGAGCGCATGAGCGCGGCCGACCGGCTGGGCGAGTTGAAGGAGCGCTCGGCCACGGCGCGGCTCAGGGCCGGGCTCGCCGACACGTCCGCGCTGTTCGTCGCCTCGTGCGCCGGAGCGCTCGCCTCGCTCGGCGATACGGCCAGCGTGCCGGCGCTCACACGCGCCTGGGGCGATCGCGCGCGTGATGCCGACGCCGACGCCAGGAACGCGATCCGCGACGCGCTGCGCGAGCTGGGCGGTCGCGCGTTCGCCGACAGCCTCGAGCGGCGGCAGCCGGCGCGCAACGCCCAGCCCGCCTCGTACCCGGCCGACTTCGCCGAGCCGCCGCGGGTGAAGGGTGTGCTCCTCCATACCACCGCGGGCGACATCGAATGGAGCTTCTTCGCCGACGAAGCGCCCCAGACGGTCCGGAACTTCATCCGGCTTGCCCGGCTCGGATACTTCGACGGGCTCGCGGTCCACCGCGTCGTGCCCAACTTCGTCATCCAGGACGGCGATCCGACCGGGACCGGCTCGGGCGGGCCGGGCTACACCATCCGCTGCGAGTACAACCGGCGCCGTTACCACCCCGGCATGGTCGGCATGGCGCTCTCGGGCAAGGACACCGGCGGCAGCCAGTGGTTCATCACCCACTCCCCGCAACCGCACCTCAACGGCCGCTACACCATCTTCGCCCGTGTCGTGCGCGGCATGGACGTGGTCGGGCGGATCGTCCTGGGCGACCGGGTGACGAAAGTGGAGTTTCTGAAATGACGATGTCAGGCGTACGTGAATCCGCACGGTTTTCCGGAGGACTCCCGCACCGTTGACTTGAAGCCGGCGCCGGACTCCTGCACAATTCCCCACCCATGAAGCACGCCATCGACACGCATCCCTCGAGGTCTCTCATGCGCCACTTGATTCTCCGATCCGGCATCGCCGGTCTCGCCCTGTGCCTGGGTCTCACCGAGCCGACGCTAGGGGCTGCGACGGCGTACGCCGCGACCGCGGCGTCCAACCAGCTCGTCATCCTCTCCACCACCGATGTGAAGGGTAAGACCAGCCCGTGCGGCTGCTCGATCCCCAAGGGCGGGCTTGCGCGCCGCGCCAGCTTCGGCGACAGCATCCGCGCCGGCTATGGCCAGGTCGTGCTGGTCGACGCAGGCGGCTACTTCCCCGATGTCAACGACTCGCTCCAGCGCGATGTGGCGACCTTCATGATGGACGCGATGAAGCTGCTCAAGACCGACGCGGTCGGGTCGGGGCACAAGGAGCTGCGATTCGGCTACCCGTTCCTCAAGGCCAACATCGAGCGCACGGGCCTGCCGGTCGTGTGCGCGAACCTCGCGATACGGTCCACCGGCAAGCCGGCCCTGACGCCGTACATCATCAAGACGATCGGGAAGACCAAGGTCGGGTTTTTCGGGCTGATGAGCGACAAGGTGCCCTTGGGCCCGTCGCAGGACATGCTCAAGGTGGACGAGCCGACCGCGGCCGCACGCCGGGTGGTGGCGGAGATGCGGAAGAAGGGCGCGACCGTGACCGTCATGCTGTCGCAGCTGGGCAAGGTGGACAGCGAAGATCTCGCGGCCGTCGTGCCCGGGATCGACGTCGTCATCGTGGGGAACTCCACCGCGCTCCTGATGAAGGGGCGGAGGATCAAGGAGACGGTGGCGTGCTACGGCGGCGAACAGGGCCAGTACATGGGCCGCACGCTCCTCACGCTGAACGCGTCCCAGAAGATGGCCAACGGCGAATGCGACGTCTACATGATGGGCCCCGAAGTCACTCACGACCCCGAGATATTCAAGCTCGTGAAGGCGTTCGAGGACGGATTCGCCGTGAAGCAGAAGGCCGCCGACAAGTCGCGGGCGGCAGCGACGCCGCACAGCCACTAGCGGCGGGCGGGGATTGACACCCGGACCATGGCGGTGTATATACACCGTCATGGTCCGGACCCAGTTGTTCCTCGACGAGGACCTTCACGCGCGCCTCCGCGCCCTGGCCCGTAAACAGGGCCGTACGGTGTCCGCACTGGTTCGCGACACGCTGGCGCGCGCCTTCGCCGCCGGGGCCACGGACGAACGAGCACGCTCCCTCGAAGGGATCTTTGGATTATGGCGGGACCGAAAGGACCTCGGCAGCACGGACGCGTACGTGAGACGCCTGCGGCGCGGTACACGCCGTCGCCAGGCACTTCAACGCTGAATGGGGTTCTGCTCGACTCGGACGTGGTGATCGAGATCCTCCGTGGCAATCTGAAGGTGAGAACGGTCGCCGATGAGTTGGAGGCTACGGGCACGCCCACATTCTGCACGGCGATCTCGTGGGCGGAAGTCTTCCGGGGGCTCAGACCCGGAGAAGAGCCCGGCACGGAAGAGTTCTTCGAGGCGCGCGGCGAGGTCGTGCTGGACGCCCGGACCGGCCGGCAGGCCGGCAAGTATCTCGCCCGCTACGCGCGCTCCCATGGTCTGGAAGTCCCCGACGCTTTGATCGCCGCTGCGGCCGCGACCACGGGACTCCGACTCTGGACCCTCAACCGGCGCCACTACCCGATGAAGGATCTGCGGCTTTACGAACCGGCGCGAAGCTAGCCGGCCGCTTCGCCCCGCAGGAACGCTTCGAGGATCTTGCGCAGCCCCACCGCGCCCTGGTCCGCGACCACGGTGACGTCCTCGTGGGTGAGCGGCGCCTTGGAAAGGCCGGTCGCCAGGTTGGTGATGCACGAGAGGCTCGCCGCCTCGCATCCCAGCTCGGCCGCGAGCGTCACCTCGTGCACCGTGCTCATGCACGCGACGTCCGCGCCGAGCGCTCCCGCCATCCGGACCTCGGCCGCGGTCTCGTAGGTCGGTCCCTGCCCGCCCATGAGCGTGCCGCGATGGAGCGGGACGCCGGCCCGGGCCGCGGCCGCCGTGAGCGCCTCGCGCAAACGCGGGCTGTAGTAGGTGGCTGTGCTGCGTCCCTCGCGGCGCTCGACCAGCTCGTCGGGCGTGAACAGGCCGCGCCGTCCGATCCAGTTGATGTGGTCGGTCGCGAGCATCAGCTCGCCCGGGCGGAACGTGGGATTGATCGCGCCCACGGCGTTCGTGAACAGCAGGGTGCGGGCGCCGAGCGCGTGCATGACGCGGGCGGCGAGCGTGACCCGGTCGAGGGTGTAGCCCTCGTACCGGTGGCTGCGCCCGGCCAGTGCGGCCACCGGCACGCCGCCCCAGTGACCGAGCGCGAAACGCCCCGCATGCCCCGCCACGGTCGAGCGCGGCCAGTGCGGCAGGTCGCGCGTGGCGAAGGTGACCGGCTCCTCGAGCGCATCGATGACCCC
>JBKJXJ010000439.1:0-27526 GCA_046716125.1 Candidatus Eiseniibacteriota bacterium | reverse complement strand
GCCTCCACGTCGCGGCGGTTGTCGTCCGCGACCGCGGTGGGCCCGAAGTTGAACAACGGGAACTGGAGGAACTTGAAGAGCTTGTCCACCGAGCCGTCGTGGGTGAAGGCCGTGCCGCGCTTGCTCGGGCCGGGAGCGTCGGTGAATCCGACTTTGGTGTAAAGGTTACGCAGCTGCGGGACCTTCATGTCCTGGCTCGAGAGCAGCGCATTGTCCGGAGTCATGCTCCGGTTGGTGCCGGCGGGCAGGGAGTGGCAGTCCACGCACTTGACCGACCCCCCTTCCACGCCCGCGTTCTTGAAGAACACGTGCCCGCGCCGCGCACTTGGCGTCGCCGGCGGGGCGTCACGCAGCGAGTCGTTGAGGAACTGATTCGGGTTGGGACCGTATGTGATCGGCATGACGAAGTCGCTGAACGCCGTGATCTGCGAGTCGGGGAGAACCGACCGTCCGAGCAGCGACGAGAAAGCACCATTGAATGCCGACAGGTTGGCGCGGTCCCCGCGCCAGTGGAGCGGCTCGGTGTTGGTCATGCCGCGCAGCGTCTGGGTGATCATCGGGCCCTTCTCGGGATCGAAGCCCTCGAGCAGGAGCGGATTGGGCGTCGGCGGCGGCTCGAAGGGCAGGCGCGGATCGCCGAGATCCCACGGCAGGTTGTCGGTGTCGCCGAACACGTGGCAGGTCGCGCAGGCCTGATCGCCGTGGCTCGAGGTGAATCCACCGTAGAAGAACTTCCGTCCGTTGACGATCCCGTTGGGGGTCGGGTCGAACCCGATGTGAGCGACGGCGACCGACGCCAGAGAGTCGGACGAGAGCGTCTGGAGCTGGTTGCGGTTGCGGCCGACGACGTAGATGCGGTTACGGGCGTCATCCACGACCACGCCGGTCGGGCCCGCCACGGTGGGAACCCGCGCGAGCATCTGGCTCACCGAGCCGCCGGCCGCCGGGTTGATGACGGCCATCTTGTCGTTCCCGAGGGCGGTCACGTAGACGCGGCTGCCGTCGGCCGCCCATGCCACACCGGTCGGGGTCGAGATGGCCGAATCGCGCTCGGCCTGCGTGCCGGGGTTGATCACGAAGCCGTTCAGGTCGAAGTACGAGATGTGCGGGTTCAGGATGCGGTTGGTGACGGTGCCGCCGACGCTCACGAAGGTGAGCCGGGCCTCGACCAGGTAGCCGCGGAGCTTGGGCTCGTAGCGGAAGTTGTTGCGCGCCTCCATGCCCGCCACCGCGAGCTTGCCGTCCACCGGGTTGGCGGCGACCGAGAAGATCGTGCTCCCGATCCGGCCGAAGTTCCGGTTCACGGTGTTCGTGCTGGTGGTGATCTCGGCCACGTCCACCTCGTACATCGTGTACGGGGCGCTCGGACTCCGGTAGGTGCCGTACTCGTCGTACCACCCGGCGCCATTGGGACCGCCGTCGGCGTACTGGATGATCGCGGCGACCGAAGGCGCCGGGGCCGGCGAGCTCGGATAGTCCGGATGTCCGTTCTTGTTACTGGTCACGCGCGGGAAGTCGCCGTCCTCACCCAGGCCGGGCGCGACCTCGGTCGCGGACAGGACCGACGTGCGGTTGCCGGCCTGGAAGATGGACGCGAACACCAGGGTTCCGGCCGCGTTCTTCGCGAGCGCGCGCGGCATGCGCCCGTTGACGGGGATGGTGTTCGTCAACGCCAGAGAGGTCGGGTCATAGACCTTGATCACGTCCTCGGTCGAGACGCTCACGTAGGCCCGCGTCGGGGATCCCGCGAACAGGACGTCCTGTGGCTCGTCGCCGGTGCGGATGGTCGCGCGCACGTGCATCGTGGTGAGATCCACGACGCTGACGTCGTCCGAGAGATGGTTCACCACCCATGCCGTGCCGTTGTCGAGCGCCGCCACCGAGACCGGCTCCAGCCCGACCGGGATCTCGGCGATCCTCGTCGGAGTGTCGCCGGTGAGCGAGAAGACGGTCAGGCGATTGTCGGGCGTGTTGACGACCAGCAGCCGCGTGCCGTCCGGGGTCATCACCGCGGGATGCACATGCCCACTCTCGAAGTGGACGAAGTCGCCACCGGTCGTGACGCGCGACGCGAGGTGACGTGGCGCCGCGGCGATGCCGGCGGCGAGCGCGAGGAGGGCAAGCAGGATCGAGATGCGGCGCATCGGGGCGAATCTCCCGGGAGGCAAGGCTGTCCGATCAAGCTTCGCGGGACCCCAGGGGAAGAGCTCCGCTGCGAACGAGGGGAAGAGTCTACCATTCCAACGCCATAGTGGCATGGAGTTTCGAGCGACGAAGGGCCTCTGGAGCGGTGGTCGCGGCTCGTCGGTTGACGTGGCGTTGCGGACGGCGCCACTAATCCCGGCCTAAGCATCTGGCCGCCAAACAGATAGCCTGCTGTTGACGTCAGCTCCCGATCGCAGGGCGTCGTTCGGGTCGGCTAGCGTTCCACCAGCCACATCTCGCTGCGCGCGAGATCCACCGCCACGCGAAAGCGGAACAGGAATCCGCCCGAGACGATCCCCGCGAGCCGGAAGTTCGGATTCTGCTCGAGTCGCGCGGGAAACGTCCCGTAGCCGCCCTCGAGCGAGTCGCGGCACGCGCCGGCCACGCACAGCCGTTCGATCGGGAATCCCAGATAGCGGACCTGGCCGCCGAACGATGTCCCGGTGCGCACGCGTGTCGTGTCGAGCGTGACCCCGGCCTCGGCGATCGTGCTCGCGGGCGCGGCGAATGCCACGCCGGAGCTTCCGGCATCGATCAGGAACGGACGGTCCGGACCCCGGTTCACCCGGCCGTACGCGATCATGAGATGCGTCCCGCGAAGCAGGATCGGCAGGCGATGCGTCACGGCGCCTGCCGGGGCCCATGCCGGCCGCGCGGTGTCGGCGAGCGCCGAACCCGGCCGCAGCGGATCGAGCCACAGCACGCGCTCGACCGGATCGATACAGAAGCGGAAGCGTCGCAGCGCTTCGAACCCCAGCAGGCCCGAGACCTCCCCGCCCAGGTCGCCCGGGGCGAACGCGCGGACCGCGACCGGCAGCCGACCGAGCGTGGTGCCACCGAGCGTCAGCGAATCGATCACCGTGTACTTGAGTGCGATCCGCGCGCGCAACGAGTCGGGGTCGCCGTGGATGAATGTCTCGAGCCCCAGCTGTTCGGCCAACATCGCCGAGAGCGTGACCTCGGGACTGCCGGCGTCGACGCGGAAATGGTACGGCCCGCGCCCGTTGATGCGCAGCGGCACGATGAACGGCGCCCGCTCGGTGGGCGGCGTGAACCCGATGCGTTCGCGGCCGCGGCCGGTGACTCGGTAGGAACCATCTCCCGCACGTCGCATCGCGGCGACGAGCGCGGTCCGGTCGGGCGAGCCGCTCCCGGGCAGCGCGCGCGCGCGCCCCCAGTGGTCCGCGGCGCCGGCCAGCCGGCCATTCAGATAGAGCGCCAGCCCCAGATCCTCGTGCGCCTCCCAGTCGTCGGGTCGCATGCGGGCAGCGCGCTCAAGCCAGTCGATCGCCTCGGCGAAACGGCCCTCGGTGCGCGCGATCCGGCCGGAGAGGAGCAGGGTCTCGAACTCCTTCGCCCCGATCGCGCGTGCCCGCTCCACGCACTTCGCTGCCTTCGCGTGATCGCCCACCTGGAACCAGGCGCGCGCGAGGCGCGTCCAGTTGGCTTCGAGCCCGAGCGCCGGACGGATGCGGGCTTCTTCGGCTCGGACGATCCCCTGCAACGAATCGAGACGCGCCAGGGCCCGCTCCGCGGGTTCGATCTCGACCGGCCGGGTGGTGACCGTATCGCCCGTCACCATGATCGTGACGCAGCAACCGAGCGCGACGAGCAGCGCGCCCGACGCGAGTCGCGGCGCGTGCCGGGCGCCCCTCACCGCGAGGTGATCGCGGCCGCGAATCCGGTGCCGACGCGCGCGACCGCGGCGATCAGCGTGGAGTCTTCGACCCCGGGGCGGCACACGACGTATGCGCGCCGCTGCGCATACCGAACCGCGGCGGTGGAGACCCCCTCGATCCCGGCGAGTCGCTCCTGCACGGTCGAGGCGCACCCCGAGCACGTCATGCCGGCGACTTCCAGCGTCACGATCCGCTCGCCCGCCCGCGCCGCGAGCGCCGCCGGCGGCAGCGAGCGCAGCTGCCGGGCGATCACCGGGCCGCCGATCGCCAGCACCAGCACGCCGGCGACCAGAGCCACGATGTTGAGGACGTCACGCTTCATCGGTTCGCTCCTTCTCATCCGACCCGGACCCCGGCTCGGGCAGCGACGATATCGCACACGGCTGCGCAGGGCCAGACGGGGAACCCAGCCGGGTCGCCTCCGCTTGCTCCCGCCGTTGCATGACTGATCCCCCCACCCTAGACTGCGCGCCGCGACGATGTCCGCTCCCCCTTAGAGACCCCTCATGCACCCAGCCCCGAACGGCAGCCCCGACCTCGCCGCACTCCTCCCCCGCGAGCTCGTCGCCGAGCTCATCACGCTGGCCCGGAGCGGCGGCGCCGAGTTCGCCGAAGTTTATGGCGAGTACACCGTGCAGGGCGGCTTCACGTTCGAGGAGGATCGCCTCAAGACCTCGCAGTACGCCGTGCAGCAGGGCGTCGGAGTGCGCGCCGTGCGCGGCGAGGGAACCGGATACGCGTCCGCGGACGGCTTCGCGCCCGCGGACCTGCGCGAGGCGGCGCGCGTCGCCTCGCGCATCGCCCGTGGAAGTCCGCCGGCCGCGACCGGATCGGGAGGCGACCCGCGCGCGTTCCGCGTCGTGGACGTCCCCGCGCCATTCTCGCTGTCGCATCCTGCGCCGATCGCCCTCGACGAGGCCGGCAAGGTCGCGCTCTGCCGCCGCGCCGACCAGGCGGCGCGCTCGCACGATCCCCGCGTCCGCGAGGTGACAGTCTCGCACGCCGATTCCGCGAAGCGATTCGTGGTCGCCAACAGTGACGGGGTGTGGGCCGAGGATCGCCAGTACCTCACGCGCCTCACCGTGGTGACGCTGGCACTCGACGCGGACGGCCGCCAGCAGGGCTTCGCGGCCGGCGGCGGATGCGTCGAGGCCGACTACTTCGATCGCGAGCGCAGCCCCGAGACCATCGCCGTCGAGTCGGCCGGCATGGCCGTGACACTGCTCGGGGCGCGCGACCCGGAGGCCGGGGCATACCCGGTCGTCGTGGGCCCCGGCTGGGGCGGCGTGCTGGTCCACGAGTGCTTCGGACACGGGATGGAGGGCGACACCATCCACCGCGGCACCTCGATCCGGGCGACCCAGATGGGGCAGCGGGTGGCAGCCAGCGGTGTGTCCATCGTGGACAGCGGCATCGTGCCCTACAGCCGCGGCTCGTTCCGCGTGGACGACGAAGGCACACCGGCGCAGCGCACGGTGCTGGTCGAGGACGGGGTGCTCACCGGCTACATGTGGGACTGGCTCAACGCGAAGCTGAGCGGCAACCGGCCGACCGGCAACGGTCGCCGCAACTCCTACCGCGAGTTCCCGCTCTGCCGGATGACCAACACCTACATCGAAGCGGGCCCTCACGACCCGGGCTCCCTCATCGCCTCCCTCCCGCGCGGCCTCTACTGCAAGAGCCTCGGCGGCGGATCGGTCAATCCCGCCGACGGCAACTTCTCATTCCAGGTCACCGAGGCCTATCGCATCGAGGACGGACGCCTGACGTGGCCGATCCGCAATGCCACGCTCACCGGGAACGGGAATGACGCCATGCTCAAGATCGACGCGGTTGCGAACGATCTCAAGATAGACGGCACCACCGGTTCGTGCGGCAAAGACGGCCAGTGGAAGCCCGTGGGCGTCGGGCAACCGACCGTCCGCTTCACCGAGATCACCGTGGGCGGTACCATTGCGTGACACCGTCGGCGTTCCGCGCCCCCTGGCCGGGGTGGCGCGGGCGACAGCATGGGGATGATCGAGCGGATCCATCAGGAGGAACGCGGGATGAGGATGCGGAACGTGGTCCGGGGAATGATCGTCGCAATGAGTCTCGTGGTCGCCGTGCCGTCGTACGCCGTGACTCAGCCCGGCAAGGCCAGGCTCCGCGCGTCGCTGGGGTTCACGACCCTGACGCTCGGCGACATCAACGACCAGATCCGGTCCGACCGGGACGCGTTCATGGCCGATACCCTGACCGACGAATCCTCGTGGGACCCGCTCGGCGGCGCGCCGAACCTGGGCGTCGAGCTGGACGTCCAGATCACGCCCGTCGTCTCGGCGGGGATCGGATTCGGCGCCCACCGGAGCTCGATCCGGCACAACGCATTCCGGATCCTGAGCCTGGACATCGACACCGGCGAGCCCGCCGAGTTCGAGCAGTTCGACGAGAAGCTGAAGCTCTCGGCGTGGGACGTGGTCGGCACGGTCGGGCTGTGGGTCCCCTCGGCGCCGGGCCTTCATTTCGGCGCCCAGGTCGGGATGGTCCGGGGAACGTTCGAACGCGAGAGCTGGTACCTCATCGAATCCTTCTCGGTCGAAGCCAACATGCAGCAGAAACTTGGCACGTGGAGCGGGACCGGGGTCGTCCTGGGGGCCTTCACGGGCTACGAGCAGCCGATCACCTCGCAGCTCTCGTTCGCGAGCCGGGTCGGCTATCGCTACCGGAAGATCGGCAGCCCTTCAGGCACGCTCATCACGATCAACTGGGGCGACCAGGGGAACGAGAGGGAAGTGGAGCCGGGCCCGCTGCTCGACGCCGACGGCAACCCGATGGAGCTGGATCTGGGCGGCTTCTACTTCAACGTCGGCGTGAGCATGTCGCTGGGCGGCGGCGAGTGACGCGATGAGCGCTCCGGCGACCGCCACGGCCCTCGAGTCGGTGGCGGCCCAGGCGCTCGAGTGCGCGCGGCGCGCGGGCGCCGATCAGGCCGAGGTGTGCCTCGAGGGCACCCGCGGGCTCTCGGTGCGGGTGCGCTCGGGGACCATCGAGACGCTCAAGCAGAGCGGCACGAGGGGGATCGGCCTGCGGGTCATCGTCGGCGGCGCCGTGGGCTTCGTCTCCTCGACCGATCTCTCGCCGGGAGCGCTCGATGACCTCGCGAAACGCGCGGTGACCCTGGCGCGCTTCTCGACAGCCGACCCGGCCAACGCCTTCCCCGCTCCCGCGGACCTGGTCGACGAATCTGCCGGGGACCTCGCCCTCTACGATCCGGCGCTGGCGGAACTGCCCGCCGAACGCAAGATCGAGCTGGCGCTCGCGCTCGAACGGCTGACGCTTGCGCACGACCCGCGCATCCGGCGCACCGACGCGGTCGGCGTCAGCACGCGGGACGGCGCGGTGCTGATCGCCAACTCGCACGGACTCGTGCGCGCGTGGGACGCGACCGCGCTGAGCCTCTTCTCGGTGGCGCTGGCCGACGACCGCGACGGCAAGCAGCAGAGCGGCGGCTATGGCGTCACCCAGCGCTCGCTCGCCGCGCTCCCGCCGGTCGAGGCCGTGGCCGCGGAAGCGGGCCGCCGGGCGGTGGCGCGCATCGGCGCCCGCACCGTGCCCTCGGCGCGCGTGCCGGTGGTCATGCACCCCGACGTCGCCGCGGCGTGGCTGTCGGAGATGATCGAAGCGTTCAGCGGCGAGGCGGTGCTCAAACAGTCGTCGTGGCTGACCGGCCGGCTGGGCGAGCCGATCGCGGCCGCGCCGGTGACCATCGTGGACGACGGCCGTCTGCGCGGCGGCGTGGGCAGCCAGCCGTGGGACGGCGAGGGCGTGCCGACGCGGCGCAACACCCTGGTGGACCGCGGGCGCCTCGCGATGTTCACCTACGACACCTACACCGCGAGGCGCGCCGGGGCCCGCTCGACCGGAAGCGCCACGCGCTCGTATGCCTCGGTGCCGGGCATCGGCTATCACAATCTCTTCATCGCCGCCGGCGACGACACCCCCGCCGCCATCCTCGCGCGCGTGGACCGCGGCTTCTACATGGACGACCAGGGCGCGTTCGGCTACAACGAGGTGACCGGTGATTACTCGTACCAGGCGCAGGGATTCTGGATCGAGAACGGCGAGAAGGTATTCCCGGTGGACGGCGTCACGGTCGCCTCGAACTCCCTCGACATGCTGCGCGACATCGTCGCGGTCGGGAACGATCTCGCCTTCGATGACCACGTCTCGAGCCCGACGATCCTGATCGGCGAGATGACCGTGAGCGGGTCGGGGGGGTAGCTCAGGAACGCGGAGGGCGGGACGATGCTCCGTCCCGCCCCGGTCGCGTGCGGCGGTCCCCCTGACCACCAGCCCACGTGCGGCCCGCGTCGTGTGGTTACCGGATCACGGCCAGCCGCTTGATGAGAGACTCACGCCCCTGCGAGAGCCGGATGAGATAGACCCCCGGGCGCAGATTCTTGAGCTCGGCGAGCCGGAACGTGTGCACCCCCGCCCCGCGTGAGCCCACGTCCAGGCGCGAGACCATCCGCCCCGCAAGATCCACGACTTCGAGGGAAGCCGGCGCGTCGTGCGGCAACGCGAATGTTATGGAGGCGCCGAGCGTCGCCGGGTTCGGGGCAATCGGCCCGAGCCTCAGTGCCACCGGGTTCTGCTCCCTGGGCGCCGGGCGCTGGTCGTAGGTGATCACCCGAGTGCTGGCAGGCACCATCCCCGATGGCGCCCGCTGACCGTTGTTAATCAGTTCGCAAAGGGTCTTGGCGGTCTCATCGTTGGACGTAAGGCCATCGATGATCAGGTCATGGCCGTGGGTGATGGCCTGAGAGACCGTCGCCCCGTTGTCGCTGATCACCTCGGTCTGGCTGATCTTCCCAGAGCCCACGTTCAAGAGCAGCGCCAGGAGCTGCTGCTTGGCGCGGTCGAGCATGGTGCCGCTACGATTCACGGTCAGGAGCTGCTGGAGTTGGAGCAGCTTGTCGTTCGTGTTTGCCGACCCGGGGACGTAAACGATCACCGGATTGATCAGGTTCTGGTTGAAGTGGACCACCAGCTCATCGACGTAGTGAAGCAGGTCAGCGAGCGTCTCCTGAGCGCTCCCCTTGCCGGTGAGGTAGACGTTGACCTGGTGCTTCCAGAATCCCATGGAGCGGGGCTGGGCCGCGATCACCTGGCAGGTAAGGGAGAACGTCCCGGCCGCGAGCGAGCCGTCGGCGGTGGCG
The DNA here is from genome assembly GCA_046716125.1 of Candidatus Eiseniibacteriota bacterium. Lineage (GTDB taxonomy): Bacteria > Eisenbacteria > RBG-16-71-46 > RBG-16-71-46 > RBG-16-71-46 > WS-11. The sequence continues at coordinate 18,441 of JBKJXJ010000439.1, read as the reverse complement.
AGCGTCACGGTCTGGGAAGCCGTGCCGGTCGAGTAGCCCAACGGCAGGACGATGCCGACCGTGTACTCGCCAAGGGCGAGATCATCGAAGCGGTAGTTGCCCAAGGCATCGGTGCCGGTGGTGGCGATGAGGACGTCCAACCCCTCCGCGTCCTCGCCGAACACGTCGACCGTGACGCCCTGGAGTCCGGGGGTCTGGCCATTGCAGGTGCCCAGCACCTGGCCGGTGAGATCCGAGAGCAGGCAGGTGAACGCGAATGACTCCGCATCGACGGTGGCGTTCTCCTCGACCAGCGTTACGAGCCGCGTGTCCACCGGGACTGCAAGGTCTGGCGGCGGGATGATCTGCACCGTGTACGTCCCCAGGCGCACATCACCGAACTCGAAGCCGCCGCCGCCGCCCGTGACCGTCTCACGGAATGGCGTACCTTCGTGGAGCAGTCGAGCCACGACACCGTCCGCCGACTTCGTTACCCCGTTGCAGGTGCTCGTCGCGGTCCCCGCGATCACCCCCACCGGACAGGACACCGTCACCGTCTGCGTGCCGGTGGTGGTGTTGCCCGCCGCGTCAGTGGCTGTGTAGGTGATCATGGTGGCACCAACCGGGAAGAACCCGCCCGCCGGCACTCCGGCCTGGTTGATCTCCGGCGTGCCGCAGTTGTCCCCGGCCGCCGCTGATCCAACGGACGACACCAGCAGCCGAGCCTCGGCGCACGGCTCGATCCCGGGTCCAGTGGTCAACGCGAGGTCGCCTGGCATGGTGAGCGTGGGCGCGTCGTCATCCACGACCGTCACCATCTGCGCGCACGTCGAGGTGTTCCCCGACGGATCCCGCGCGGTCCACGTCACCATCGTAGCCCCGAGCGGCAGGGAACCCGGCGCGTCGTTCGTGATTACCGTCGCCGGGCAGTCGTCGGTCACGGGCGGCGGCGGGATGGCGCCCATGTACGTGCAGCCAGTGTTGGTCGTGAGGCTTATCGGTGCCGGGCAATCGATGATGGGCGCCTGCTGATCGAGCTGAATGTCGATCGGCAGTGGCGGTGAGGTGAGCCGGGGGGGTGGCGGAGCCGCGCCGTTGGAAACTCGGACAATGACCTCGGCTGTCGAGAAACTGCAGGGATCCACGCCCAGCGGGATCGTTGTGGAGATCGTCGCCGTCAGTCCCGTACCGTTGGGCAGCGTCGTGAGGGGAGGAAAGAAGGAGAAGGGTGCAGCGCCCGGCTGTCGGAAGCCGATGAGCCCGGTGGTCGTCCCGCCCGGCCCCGTCGAGTACGTGAAGTTGACGGTGATCGTCGCGGGCAGGGAGGTGATGACCGAAGGCGACACCGAGTTCACCGAGAGCAGCAACACGTTGTCAGTGAATAGGGCCGCAGCATTCCGCTCCGAGGTCATGCCCATGGCCGTGGCACGAAGTTCGGAGCCCAGACAGTCATCCATGCAGACATGCCAGGTCGTGACGAACCCACCGGATGCGTCAGCGACCACGGTCCACGGCTCGTGGTCGGTGCCGCTGTCAGCCGTGCCGTCCGCGTGATGAACCTGCAGGGTCACTGTCTCGCCGGGCGCAAAGCCCGCGCCAGTGAGTGTGGCGATCGACCCCGGCTCGTAGTCTGGCTGATCGCTGGTCAGGGTGGCTTGTGCGTACGCCGTCGCCGCGCCAAGAGAGAGAGTCAGGGCGAGTAGCAGCGGCACTAAGAATTGCTTGACTCGCATGCTGGGTACCCCCCAGGGGGCGGAGGCTCCCTGGCGGTGGATCGTCGGTGCATCTGAGGCGCGCGCGCATCGCGACGCGGCGACGGTGATGCTGTTGGTGTTCATGGGGCCTCCCAGTCGAGATGTGTCGACCGAGGGTGCCGACCCGGGACCACCGATTCCCCACACCCGATGACCCGAGTCGGACGCTCGGCCGCGGCCGGGCAGGTGCGACGCCGGGCCGGGTACCACCCCTAAAACTCCGGCACGGGCGAGTTCGTACGGGCTCGGCGCATCGCTTCCCGGATCGGCCTGCATTCCCCTTGCCGGGGACGCGCAACCCGGTGCAATATTGAAGGCTCCGGCACCCGTGATACCAGGGTCCGTGTGGCTGGGGCCGGTGAGTCTTTTGAAGGAGGATGCGTGGGCCGCTCCGATTCCAGCCACCCCGCGGATGATGGGACGGCCTCTGGTGAGATCACAGCCGCCCTTCTCACGCGCGCGAATGCCGGGGACGAGGCGGCGCGCGAGGTGCTCTTCCGGAGGCACCTGCCGGTGCTCACCCGCTGGTCGAGCGGGCGGCTCCCGCGCAAGGCCCGCGGAATCCAAGACACGGACGATATCGTCCAAGATGCCCTGCGGCGGGCACTCGCGAGGCTGAAGGACTTCGAGCCTCGCGGCCGCGGCGCATTCCTCGCGTATTTGCGGCTCATCGTGACGCACCTGGTTCGTGACGAGATCCGCGGCAGGCGCCGGCGACCCGATCATCTCGAGTTCACCGACCAGATCGCAGCGACAGGCGGGGCACCGCTCGACACGGTAACGTGGGGAGAGACGCTGGACGAATACGAGGCTGCTCTGGGCGGATTGACCACGGATCAGCGCGATGCAGTGACGCTGCGTGTCGAGTTGGGACTCTCCTACGACGACATTGCGCTGAGGACCCGCAGTCCCAACGCAAATGCGGCGCGCTCGTTGGTCGTACGCGGCATCGCCCGGCTGGCCCGGCTCATGCGCCCGGGCGAATGACCGCGCCGACACTGAAATCCGGCACTTCGCTCGGTCCCTACACGATCGTCTCTCCGCTCGGCGCGGGTGGCATGGGTGAGGTCTATCGCGCACGTGACCCGCGGCTTGGCCGCGACGTTGCGATAAAAGTGCTCCCTCTCGACCTCGCCGCCATCCCGGGCGCCCGCGCGCGTTTCGAGCGCGAGGCCCGCGCGGTCTCCGCGCTCGTCCACCCCCACATCTGCATGCTGCTCGATGTCGGACACCAGGACGGTCTTGACTACCTGGTGATGGAGTTGTTCGAGGGCGAGACCCTTGCGACCCGGCTCGAGCGCGGCCCGCTCGCCACCGATTCGGTCCTGCGCATGGGGATCGAGATCGCCGACGCGCTCGACGGCGCTCATCGCAAGGGGATCGTGCATCGCGATCTGAAGCCGTCGAACATCATGCTCGGGCCCAGCGGTGCAAAGCTGATGGATTTCGGAATCGCCAAGGCGATCGCTGACACGGGGCTCACGCAAGGGCTTCCAACGCTGGGGGGCCCCGAGCGTCCCGCCGATTTGAGCGACTCGTTCACCGGCGAGGGCCGGGTGCTCGGCACGGCGCACTACCTGGCGCCCGAGGTGTTGCGGGGCCGGCCGGCCGACGCCCGGTCCGACCTGTTTTCGTTCGGCGCCGTGCTCTACGAGGCGGCTACGGGACGACGTGCGTTTCTCGGCGCCGATCGGACGGGCGTGCTGGCGGCGATCCTTGAGGACGAGCCGCCGCCGATGCGCTCAATGATCCCCGGGGTCCCGGCGATCCTGGAACGCATTGTCTCGCGATGCCTGGCGAAGGACCCGGAAGAACGATGGCAGAACGCGCGCGACCTGATGCACGAACTCCGGTGGATCGCGGGCGCGCGACAGGCGGGTCGGGGCCTGCTGCCCGCGGCGGGGGCACCGCGCCGATTCCGCGGGGCAGGGGCCCTCGTGATGACCGCGCTCATCGCAACGCTGGCCGTCGGCGTGTGGCAGCTTCGTCGCGTTCTGGTGGCCCCGGGCCCCGTACTCCATGCGGAGATCGTGATGCCTGAAGGGGTGCATCTCATGATCTCAGGCGACGAGGGGGGACCCCCGGAGCTCTCCTCTGATGGCGGACGGCTGGCGCTCGTCGGCGTCGGTTCGGACGGTGTCCGGCGAGTGTGGGTGCGGCCCCTTGGCGAACGGTCTGCGGCTCCAGTGCCGGGAACGGAAGATGCGACATTCCCATTCTGGGCGCCCGATGGCCGCTCGCTGGGATTCTTTGCACGCGGTCGCCTGATGCGGGTCGATCTCGCCGGTGGCGCCCCGGTCTCGATCTGCGACGCCTTCAGCGGGCGGGGAGGCTCGTGGGGGCCCGACGGAACGATCATCTACGCCCCGTACTTTCGTTCCGGGATCTTCGCTGTCCCCGCCGCCGGTGGTACGCCGCGGGAGATCGTGCCGCGAGACTCGGCGGTCCACACCACCTACCGCTGGCCACGATTCCTGCCGGATGGCAAGCGATTCCTGTTCTTCGCGGCGCTCCATCCTACCCCGCCGGGCTCCAATGTCGGGACGTTCGTGGCATCGCTCGATGGGCGGGAGAAACGTGCGCTCCGCCGATCCAGCTCAAACGCCGTCTACTCGGCCGGGCACCTGCTCTTCGTCGAGAACGGCCGGCTGCTCGCGCAGCCGTTCGACCCGGCTCGAGCGCGACTCAGCGGACGACCGGCCGAGACGCACCTCCGGGTGGGTGTCGATCCGACCACCTGGAGAGCCAACTTCACGGCGTCCGATCGCGGGACGGTGGTATACGAGATCGCGGGCGCCCACCGCGGCACTCGGATCAAGTGGTTCGATCGGGCCGGTCGCAATACCGGAACGACGGGTGCCAGTGGAGACTACGTGAATCTCCGGCTTTCACCCGATGCCAGGCGGCTCGCCGTGGAGGTCCGGAAGGACGATGCGGGCGACATCTGGATTTGGGATCTCGAGCGCGACTCGTCCGAGACTTTCGTCACCGCTGCCGCCCCTGATGCGATGCCATGCTGGACCCCCGACGGACGCGAGATCCTTTTCACCTCGAATCGCCCCAGTTTCATCTATCTCATGTGGAGAAAGAGCCTTGCGGGCGGGCCGGAGCTGCCATTCGGTTCCGAGCTCGACAACACGTGGCCGGAGGATCCGACCCCGGACGGCCGCGAGCTGGTCTTCGGGCAGGGTGGCTACTTCGTTCCGAGGCGCGGAGCCCTGTGGGCGCTCCCGCTCGCGGGTGGATCGCAGCCTCGGCAGCTCAGCGACGACCTGGCCCGGCACGACCGCGCCCGCGTGTCTCCCGACGGAAGATGGCTGGCTTACACGAGAGCCGACCGCCAGAGCGGAGGCGACCAGATCCTCGTAGTTCCATTCGACCGGGAGGGACGACACCGCGAGGCTGGGAACTCGCCTCCCCCCACAAGCGGCCAGATCTCGACGCAGGGCGGTAGCCGGCCGCGCTGGCGCGCCGACAGCCGCGAGCTCTACTACGTTCGGGGCAACCGCACGATCGTGGCCGTACGGGTCGACGGCCGTGGTCGGGAATTCCGCGTCCTTCACGAGACGGCGCTTTTCGACGCCCTGCAGCGCTCAAGTCGTAACTCATACGATGTCACACCCGACGGACGTCGATTCGTCCTCATCACCCTTGAGCCCTCCGCCGGAACCTCGCTCGCGACCGTCTCTGACTGGCGGAGGCAGGTCGAAAACCGATGATCGAGTCGGTTCGAGGGCCTTTGAACTCGTCAGGCCTTCCGGAAGCTCGCGACCAGTGCGACGGCGCGGCGCTCGGTCTCGCGCGGACGATCGGCGTGCCCCAGGCGCAGGAGCATGAGCGGCTCCTCGCCGATCGCGCCGAAGCGGCCGAGCAGGTCGGCGCGGTAGCGCTCCTGCTCGATCGGCGCGCTGATGGGTTGATGTGCGATGCCGAGCTGCGTGGCTTTCAGGGCGAAGCGCTCGTACACCTGTCCGCCCAGGAGCCACGAGTCCTCGCGCCGCCCGGGCGCCGTGAGCAGCGCCAGCGCGCCCGCCGAGCGGACGCCCTTGCGGGCCTGCTTGCCGAGACTCCCCGCCCCCTGGCCGAGGAGCCAGCTCCTCGGGTTCAGATAGCGGCCGGCCAGCCACTTCGCCGGTCCGCCCAGCGCGAGCGCTCCCACGGAGACGCCGTCCGCGCGGCGGCGGGCGTCATCGTCGAAGCGTGTCCAGGCGAAGCGCTCGGCCTGGGCCTGCCGGTCCATCACCTGTTCGTGCACGGCGTCGTGCGCGATCTGGCCGAGCGCGTGGATCTCGTCCCGATCGTCCACCCAGTGAACCCGGAACGCGTCCGGCACCTGCACCGTGAGGGCATCGCGGTTCTCCCGGAACAGGCCGCGGCCATCGTACTCGCGGCGGTTGGTGCGCCGGGCCACGATGGCATGGAACAGCGCCTGATCCCGCCTTGCCCCGCCTGAGCTCCACCTCACCTCGGCGACCGTGCCGCCCGCGTCGTCACCCGAAGCCACGTAGTTCACGGTCGGTCGCAGCCCCCACGCGCGCGCCGCGACCAGGAGATTCTCGAGCGCCGCGCCGAGCGAGAGCCGCATGGCGCGCTGCCCGGGATCGATGATCGGGAGCGCGCGCTGCGGATCGCCCAGCAGCCGGATGACCGGTCCCTCGACCTCGAAGCGCCAGGGCTGGGTGTTCCAGTGGCTGGGCGCCAGCACGGCCGCGCCGATCAGCGACCGCGCGATCTCGATCTCGTTCGCCGGGGCGTGATCGGGCAGGCTCCAGGGCTGGAGCGGAGGAAGATCGAACCTGACCTTCGCCGCCAGACCAGCATAGGGACGCAGCGCGGCATAGGCGGTAGCACCCCCGACGACGATGAGGAATCGCCGACGGTCGAGCGGCACGGTGAAGAACCGAAAAGAACGCGGCGCGGCGGACCCGCCGCCCGCGGGAGGTCGGTTCATGGACCCCGAGGGTGCGGGAGCCCGCCCCGGGCGTCAACATCAGACCCTCAACCCCCTCGGCCGCAGCACCCTGCGCTTGCCGCGGTCGATACCCGCCGCTACGGTCGCGCCGTGCCTCCCGCCCGCCTCATCACCGAGACCTCGCTCGAGCTGGTCGCCCGCCGCCTGATCTTCCTCGGCTACGATGTCGCCACCGTGCGCGGCGCCAGGCTCGACGAGCTGTTCGCCGCCGGCCGACGCGACACACGCACCGTCCTCACCTTGAGCGCGCGTCGTCCGCGCGGCTTCCCGGACGTCCCCGCCATCGTGGTGCCCCGCGGTGACGCGGCGGGCGCGGTGCGCTCGATCGCGTCAACGCACGAGCCGGCGGGCGCGCCCTTCAGCCGCTGCGCGCCGTGCAATCAGGCGCTCCACGCCCGCCATCCGATGGAGGCGCGCGGGGAGGTGCCAGGTCGCGTGCTGAGGAGCGCGACCGTCCTGCACTTCTGCCCGATGTGCGGCAAGTGGTACTGGGAGGGCACGCATGTCGCCCACCTCCGCGCGTGGCTCGGGCAGGCGCTGGGGCGGGAGATCCCGAGGACTAGCCCGGACAGCTGACCGAGGCCGCGAGCTGACGTGCTTTGCGCGCCAGGGATTCGGCGCGCCACAGCTCGTCCCGCTCGAGCGCCGCCCGCGCCTGGCCGAGCAGGCTGCGCGCCGTGTCGAACACCGACTCCTGGTCGGGCAGGAGCTTCCGTCCCGCGCACTGCCGCACCGAGCCGCCGGCGGCCGTCGTGTCGGCGACGATCCGCGCCAGCGTCTGACGCCGCTCGTCCGGTGACATGACGCTTTCGACCGGCGGCGGCGGTGGCTCGGGGACGGGCTCGTGAGGCGGCGTCGCCTTGGGCGGCGACGGCGGCGCGGGGCGCGAGGACGCCGTGTCCGCGGAGGCGATCGGCTCGGCCGGCGGCGGTGGCGGCGTGGGCCGCGAGTCGACCGGGACGCCCGGGGGGATCCGCTTCGCCGAACGCCCGGCGCAACCGGTGAGTGCGAACGCGGCGAGCAACAGCACCAGGGCGTTCCTCATGCGGCGTGCACCGTCTCGGCCGACCGCACCGGAAGCTGGAGGGTGATCTGCGTGCCCTCGCCTGGCGAGGAGCGCAGCCGGATACGGCCGCCGTGCATGCGGACGATCTGCTGCACCACCGCCAGCCCGATGCCCGTGCCGTCGTCCTTGGTGGTGAAGCGGAGGTCGAAGATGCGCGACTGGATCGCCTCGGGGATGCCGACGCCCTCGTCGGTCACGCTCAATTCCACGCCACCCTCGCCGCGCCGCGCGCCCAGGATGACATGCCCGCCCCCCGGCATCGCCTGCTCGGCGTTGGTGACCAGGTTGGTGAGCGCCTGTCGCAGCAGCGTCCGGTCGCCCCAGAAGCGTTCGGGCAGCTCGTCCAGGTCGAGCACCAGCTCGAGTCGTCGCTCCGGCATCGCCTCGCGCGCGCGCTCGGCGACCTCGTTGAGCAGCGCGCGCAGGTCGAACCACTCGGAGCGCATCTCCCCCAGCAGGGCGAAACGGCGGAATCCCTTGACCACCTGATCGAGGCGCTTGAGCTCGTCCTCGAGCACGGTCAGATGTTTGGCGACCTCGGGCTTGGCATCCACCCACTTGCGCTTGAGGTGGCCGAGGTGGAGGCCCGCGGCGTTGAGCGGATCGGCCATCTCGTGCAGGAGCCCGGACGCGACCTTGGCCCACGCCGCCATGCGATCGGTCGCCTGCAGGAGCTCGCCCTGGTCGAGCTCGCCGGCCGCTGCGCGTTCGCGCGTCGCCTGGAGCCGTTCGCCGAGCTCGTTGATCGAGGAGGCCAGCAGCGCCAGCTCGTCGCCGCCCTCGACCGCGAGCCGGTAATCGAATTCGCCCTCGCGCAGCCGCTGGAGTCCGGCCACCACGGTGCGCACCCGCTTCGAGAGGAGCTCGGCCAGTCCTAAGGCGACCACGATCGCGAGCAGCAGCGCCACCCCCATCACCCACAGTCCCGCCTTGAGCGAGTCCAGCACCTGCACGCGCAGCAGCGCGGTCGAGACCCCGACCCTGACCTCGCCGAACGGCTCCCCGGCGGCACTCAGCTCCACGACCTCGTCGAACGTGCGCGGCGGGCCCAGCAGCCGGAGCGCCTGCCTCACGGCATCGCCTCCTCCCAGCTCGGCGATCGTCGGGCGGGCCAGCTGGCGGCGGCCGCGGCGCTCGGGATCGCTGTGGGCGATGGCATATCCGTCGGCGTCGAAGACCCCGATGTCGTAGAGCGTCGGGTCCCCGGCGAGCGAGCTCTCGAACAGGGCGGCGAGCGCCCGATCGCGACGCACCATGACCTCCGCCGGAGCGGTGGCCGGCTCCGACGGCGCCACCGGGGCCGTCGTCTCGTCGGTCGCGCGGCCGGCCAGCAGCGCCGCCTGTTGCGACACCGACCGCGCTCGCTCGGTGGAGGCGGTCACGACGGCGCGCATGGTGAGCGCGGTGTGCACGGTGAGCCCGACCAGCGAGACCAGCAGCGCCAGCCCGACCATCGAAGCCGAGAGCGACGCCCGGATGCCGAACGGCAGCCGGGTGAGGCCGGTGAAGCGGGTGAGCCTCATCATGGGCGGCGCCGGCTCACGTCGCGACCTCGCCGGCGTAGCGCTTGAGCTTGTTGTGCAGGGTCTTCAGGCTGATGCCGAGCGCCCGCGCGGCCTGGGTCTTGTTGTTTGCGAACGACTCCAGCGCATCGAGGATCGCGCGGCGCTCGAGGTCGTCGAGTGGCTCGACGCGTCCGGACCTCCCGCGCTCGATGACCACCACCGGGCGGGCCACGCGCTGCGGCAGGTCCACCGGATCGATCGCCGGGCCGCGCGTGAGCACCACGGCGCGCTCGATGGCGTTGCGCAGCTCGCGCACGTTGCCGGGCCAGTCGTAGCGCTCGAGTGCCGCCATGGACTCGTTCGAGACCCCTTCGACCGACTTCTGGTTCTGCTCCGCATAGAAGGCGATGAAGCGCGCGGCGAGCGGGGCGATGTCCTCCCTCCGCTCGCGCAGCGGCGGCACGTGGAGATGGAACACGTTGAGCCGGTAAAAGAGATCCTCGCGCAGCCGCCCCTCGCGCACCGCCTGTTCGGGCTCGCGGTTGGTGGCGGCGACGATGCGCAGGTCGGCCAGCTTCTCCTCGCGACCGCCGACGCGACGGTAGCGCCGGGTCTCGAGCACGCGCAGGAGCTTGGCCTGGAGGGCCGGGGTCATCTCGGTGATCTCGTCCAGGAATAGCGTGCCCCCGGCGGCGTGCTCGAACAGGCCGGCCCGCTCCGCGAGCGCGCCGGTGAAGGCGCCGCGCTCGTGGCCGAACAGCTCGCTCTCGAGCAGCGCCTCGGGGATGGCGGGACAGTTCACCGCGACGAACGGCGCGCGGGCGCGGCCCGAGAGATCGTGAAGGGTCTGGGCGACGAAGTCCTTGCCCGAGCCGCTCTCGCCGGTGATGAGCACCGAGGCCGCCGAGGGCGCGACGCGCTCCATCACATCGGCGAGCTTGCGCATGGCGAGCGAGCGGCTGACCAGTGCGCCGGCATCCCCGAGGGTCGCCAGCTTGTGGCGCAGACGGGCGACCTCGCTGCGCATCTCGTTGCGCTCGGCGAGACGCACGAGCAGGATCCGCAGGCGGTCAAGGTCGACCGGCTTGGTCAGGAAGTCGAAGGCCCCGTCGCGGGTGGCGCGCACCGCGTCCTCGATGCTGCCCTGCCCGGTGAGCATGATGAAGCCGATCCAGGGATCGCGCTCACGCACCTCGCGCAGCAGCTCGAGACCGCCCGGGCCCGGTGGCATCACGAGGTCGCATACGACCGCGTCCGGACGCCAGCCGTCGAGGATGGTCAGGGCCTCGGCCACCCCCCCGGCGGCACGCGCTTCGTGCCCCCACTCCTGAAGGTAGTCCCGCAACCCTTCCGCTGAGGCCTGATGGTCATCGACCACCATGACGCCAAGTGCCAAAGGCTTACCCCCCACGACCGTGTCGTTCTTGCCGAGCTGGAATATTTTACCTAGTACATCGAGAGATAGCAGGCTTTGTTTTGGATGCTCGTCGGGGGGTTTAGGCATGGCGGAACTTACAGTATTCCAAGGGAATATGGCATTGCCACCGGCGCGTCGGAGGGCCGCATCGGACTGGCACCATTCTCGCAGTGGCAATCCGCAGACCTACCGACCGGGTGGGAACGGAGGACCAGACATCATGAGGAACCGCCACCAGACGACACCTGGTGAAAGCGGTGCCCCGAGAGGCGAGGGATCCGCCGCACGCACGGCGCCCCACAGTCCTCCCGGGCTCCAAAGCCGAGCGCTGACCGTCGGCGCGCCCGTTCGCGGGCGGGTCGAGCGCATCACCATCATCGGTCGGGCCGGACGAACAGGGTACATCTCGTCATGAGCATCGCGCCCCTGCACGGCCGGCCTGCACCGTTGTTGTTCGTGAGGCAGAAACAGAGGGAAGACCAGCCGCTGTACCGGCTGTCGGACATCAAAACGGCGCCGCTCTCGTCGCGTGCGCGGCGCCTGCGGCGGCGGCGTCTCTGGACGCTCACGCTGGTTGGATCGATGGCACTGCTCGTGCTCGCAATCTCGGCATGGACGGTGCATATCTGGCTGACGTAGAGCAGACGCGACCGAAGCCGGGACGGACACCCGGAAGACGCAGCAGCAAGGATGCACAGGCCAACGGATGGCCGGCCATTCAGACGCCGTCCAACCGATTTGAACTTGGGCGGGGTCGGGATCGAACCGGAGCCTGGAGAGAAGTGGGGAGCGGCTCCACGTAGATCACGATACTCGCTCAAGGAAAACGAACCGCCGAGTCACGACGAGTCACATCGTCAGGCTCGGCGGTTTCGTCGTTGGCCGTGTGACAGTCGGGCCTCCTCCGGCTAGAGTCCCGACCCGTGGACGTCCTCAAGGTCAGCGAAGCCCGTAAGTCGTTCGGCCCCACCCTGGCTCTGGATGGCGCCTCGCTCGAGCTGCGCCAGGGGGAGATGCTCGCCCTGCTCGGCCCCAACGGCGCCGGGAAGACCACGCTGGTGCGCGCGATCGCCGGGCGCGCCCGTCTGGACGGCGGGTCGATCGAGCTGTTCGGCCGAACGCTCGACGTATCGAGCGGCAAGGGCGCCGGACGCGAGGGCCTGGGCGTGGTGCCGCAGGACATCGCGCTCTATCCCCTGCTCACGGCGAAAGAGAACCTCCAGGCCTGGGGGCGGCTCCACGGAGTCTCGTCGCACGACCTGGGCCCGCGGGTTGAGCGCGCGCTCGCCTGGACGGCGCTCGCCGATCGCGCCAACGAGCCGGTCAAGCGCTTCTCGGGCGGCATGAAGCGACGGCTCAACATCGCCTGCGGCATCCTCCACGAGCCGCGCGTGGTGCTGCTCGACGAGCCCACCGTGGGTGTGGACCCGCAGAGCCGCGAGCGCATCTACGACATGCTGGGCGAGCTGCGCGACGCCGGCGTGTCGGTGCTCCTCACCACCCACCAGCTCGAAGAGGCCGAGGCGCGCTGCCAGCGCATCGTCATCATCGATCACGGCAAGGTGATCTCGGCCGGCACGCTGAACGAGCTGGTCGAACGGACCGTCGGCGCCGGGCGGCGCGTGACCCTGACCCTCGACCGCCCGCCCGCCAGGCCGCTCCCGGGCCTCGAACCGGACGCGGGCGGCGCGGGCCTGGTCGCCCTCGTGCGTGACGTGGGGACCGAGCTGCCCGCGCTGCTTGGCGAGGTGCGCGAAGCGGGCTGTCGGGTGCTCGATGTCGAGGTGCGCTCGCCCAGCCTCCACTCCGTGTTCATCCACCTGACCGGACGGGACCTGCGCGAATGATCCCCACCCTCATCGGCATCGGTCTCATCAACCTGCGCCGCGACCGCGTGGTGCAGGCGATGACGTTCTTCCTGCCGATCGTCTTCTTCTCGATCTTCGCCGGTGTGTTCGGAAGCCAGGGCCGCGACACGATGGATCGCGTGCGCATCGCCGTGGTGGACGAGGACCAGAGTTCGGCCAGCAAGCGCCTGGTGGCCGCACTAAGGGAGGAGACCAGCCTGCGGGTGCGCACGGCCGCAGGGCCGGCGGGCTCGAACGCCAAGGCCCCCGAGGCGCCGATCGACCGCGCCCGGGCGACCCTCATGGTGCGCGACGGGGACCTGCCGGTGGCGATCGTGATCCCCAGGGGGTTCGGCGCGACGTTCGGGAGCTTCGACAGCGCGGCGGTGGCGATCGAGCTGCTGTCGGACTCCTCCGACCCGATCGCGTTGCAGGTGGTTTCGGGGATGCTGCAGAAGACCGCGATGACCGCGGCACCCGAGCTCATGGCCAGGCAGGGAATCGGGATGTTCGAGAAGTACGCGGGCTCGCTCGAGGTGAAAGTCGTGGACGTGCCGGGCGAGGAAAAGACGAACCCGATCATCTCCTTCTACGCCGCGGGGATCGCCGTGATGTTCCTGCTCTTCAGCGCCTCGGGCGCGGGCGGCACACTAATCGAAGAGGTGGAGTCGGGCACGCTCGAGCGCCTCCTCACCTCGCGCGCCGGGATGGGCACCGTGCTCGCCGCCAAGTGGATCTTCATCACGCTGCTCGGCGTGGTCCAGATCGTCGTCATGTTCGTCTGGGGCATGCTGGTCTTCCAGCTCGACCTGCTTCCCCACCTGCCGGGGTTCTTCGTGATGACGTTCCTCACCGCCGGGGCGGCGGCCGGCTTCGGCCTGGTGCTCGCCACACTGTGCAAGAGCCGCCAGCAGCTGGGCGGGCTCTCGACCATCCTCATCCTGACCCAGTCGGCGCTGGGCGGCAGCATGTTCCCGCGCTTCCTCATGCCCGAGGAGATCAAGAAGATCGGCAACTTCACGTTCAACGCGCACGCCCTCGACGGCTACCAGGCGGTATTCTGGCGGGACGCGAAGCTCGTGGAGCTGTGGCCTCAGGTCCTCATCCTCGGCGCCATGACCGTGGCGTTCATGACCGTCGCGCGGCTGCTCGCCCGGCGCTGGGAGACGGTGTAGCGCCCGTGGTGCGCCCGTGATGCGCCCGTGATGCATCGGGACGGGTCGGGCGGCGTTCACCGCGGGCGGTTCTACCTCGGCGTCTTCCTCCTCACCCTCAGCACCTTGATGCTGGAAGTGGTCGAGACCCGGCTGCTGTCGGTGATGATGTGGTATCACCTCGCCTTCTTCGTCATCAGCGCTTCGATGTTCGGCATGACGGCCGGAGCGGTCTGGGTCTACCTGCGCCGCGCTCGATACACACGCGAGACGCTTTCGTTCGACCTGGCGTGGATGACCTCGGCGTTCGCCCTCTCCACCGCGGGCTCGCTGCTGGTCCAGATCACGCTGGCGCCGGCGATCGTCGCCTCGGCGACACTCTTCGTGGTGCTCGCCGAGCTGGCGCTCGCGATCGCCCTGCCGTTCTTCTTCAGCGGGGCGGCGGTGAGCCTCGCCCTGACGCGGAGTCCCTTGCCGGCGGGTCGGGTCTACGCCGTGGACCTGATCGGAGCCGCGGTCGGCTGCCTCGGCGTGCTCGCGGTCCTCCAGGTCACCGACGCCCCCTCGGCCATCCTGCTCATCGCCGCGGTCGCCGCGGCTTCGGCCATGATGTTCGCCCGCTCGGGGCTGGGGCGCGCGCCGGAGCCGCGTCCGGGCGGGCTCGGCGTGCTGCAGCGGCGCGGGGTGATCTGCCTCGCGCTCGCGGCGCTGGGCCTCCTCAACGGCTTCACCCGCCAGGGCCTGCAACCGATCCTGGTCAAGGAGCGGGTCGAGGGTCGTTCGGGCGACGCGATCCTCGAGCGGTGGAACTCCTTCTCGCGCGTGACGGCGACACCGCCCATCACGGCCGCGCCGCGCCTCTGGGGGCCCTCTCCCCACCTGCCGCCGATCGCGGTGCCCCAGATCTGGCTCAAGATCGACGGGGATGCGGGCACGGTGATGTTCCACTTCGACGGCGATCCCGCGAGCGCCCGCTTCCTTTCCTACGACGTGACCAATCTGGTGTACGCGCTGCGCTCGGGCGCCCGCACGGCCGTGGTGGGTGTGGGCGGCGGACGCGACGTGCTTTCGGCCTGGGCCTTCGGCTCGCGGGACGTGACCGGCGTCGAGCTCAATCCGATCTTCGTGGACCTGCTCACGCGACCGGGCCCGCTGTCACGCTTCGCCGGCATCGCGGGGCTCGAGGGGGTGCGGCTGGTCAACGACGAAGCGCGGAGCTGGTTCGCACGCTCAAGGGACACGTTCGACGTGGTGCAGATGAGCATGGCCGACACCTGGGCCGCGACCGGCGCCGGGGCCTTCACGCTGACCGAGAATGGGCTCTACACGGTCGAGGGGTGGCGCACCTTCCTGGCCCGGCTCGACGGACGCGGGCTCTTCTCGGTCAGCCGCTGGTACGAACCGGACGATGTGGACGAGACCGGGCGCATGCTCAGCCTTGCCGTCGCCACGCTGTTGGACGCAGGCGTGCGTGACCCCCGGGCGCACCTGTTCGTCGCGACGTCGGCTCCGGCCGCCACGCTCATCCTCTCGCGCGCGGCCCTGACGCCGGAGGAGATCGCGACGCTGCGTCGCTTCTGCGGCGAGTTCGGGTTCGAGGTGCTCGTGAGCCCCGACGCCGAGCCCGCCTCGCCCGTGCTGGCCGGGATGGTCGCTGCCACCAATCGGGCGACGCTCGAGCGCCTCACCCGAGGCCACGATCTGGATCTCCGCCCGCCCAATGACGATCGTCCCTTCTTCTTCAACCTGCTCCCGCTCGACCGGCCACACCGGGCCCTCCGCTACATCGGACGGGCCGGCGTGGTGGGCGGAAACCTCATGGCGACGCTGACGCTCTCGGTCATCCTGTTGGTGTCGCTCGCGCTGGTCATCGCGACGATCGTGATCCCGCTGCGCAACTCGGTCCGCGAAGCGGGGCGCGGCCTGGTCGTGGGCGGCACCCTCTACTTCGCCCTGCTGGGGCTCGGATTCATGCTGGTCGAGATCGGACTGCTCCAGCGTCTGAGCCTCTTCCTGGGCCATCCGGTCTACTCGCTCAGCATCGTGTTGTTCGGCTTGATCCTGAGCGCCGGGATCGGCAGCGCGCTGTCCGAGCGCATCCGCCTCACCACACGCCCGGCGTTCATGTCGTGGGCGATCGTGATCGCGGGCTACGTGGGGAGTCTCCCGTGGTGGCTGCCCGGACTGTTGACCGCGAACCAGTCCGCGGAGATCGCGTCGCGCGCCGCGCTCTGCCTGGCCGTGATCGCGCCGGCCGGGCTGTTGATGGGCTTCGGGTTCCCGACCGGGTTGCGGCTCGCCTCCGCACGCGATGAGCGCCCGACCGTCTGGTTCTGGGGCATCAACGGAGCGGCCGGCGTCCTCGGCTCGGTGCTCGCGATCGTCCTCAGCATCGCGTTCGGGATCGGCACGACGCTCCTCATCGGGGGGCTCTGCTATCTGGCGCTGGTCCCCGCGGTGTCCATCATCGGCTTCACGACTTCCGACACGCGGACACGGTGAGCCGGCCCCGGCGCAGGCGGCCGCGTCGGCCCCCGCCGCTTCCGGGCGTTTCCCCGCCGGTGCTACTATCGTCGCGCTCGATCCCTCCTGCCGCTCCGGCCACGGAGTCCCACGCTGCCGCGATGGACCTTTCCACCGTCATCGTCAACTACAGATCCCGCATCCCGCTGCTCGATTGCGTCGCGTCGCTGGCGGCGGACGCCGCAGGGTACGAGCACGAGATCGTCGTGGTGGACAACGATCCCGCGGGCGGCACGCTCGAGGAGCTCGCGCGCCGGTTCCCCAGGGTGCGCGGCATCGCCAACGCCGAGAACGTCGGCTTCGCCCGCGCCGTCAACCAGGGGATCGCCGCCACGACCGGCACGTTCGTGATGATCGTGAATCCCGACTGCTTCGTCGAGCGCGGCTCGACCACCGCCCTCGTCGGCTACCTGCGCGCCCATCCGCGCACCGGGGTGGTCGGCCCACGGATGATCGGCCGCGATGGCAAGCTCCAGTACTCGGCCCGTTCGTTCCCGGAGCCCCTCACGTTCCTCTTCAACCGTTACTCGCTCCTCACCCGGCTCTTCCCCCGCAACAAGTACTCGCGCCGCTACCTGCTCTCGGACTGGGATCACGCATCGGTGCGCTCGGTGGACTGGCTCTCGGGCGCGTGCCTCATGGTGCGGAGGAGCGCCATCGAGGAGGTCGGTCCGATGGACGAGAAGTACTTCATGTTCAACGAGGACGTGGACTGGTGCCGGAGGATGAAGCAGGGCGGCTGGGACGTGGTGTACGTGCCGGAGGCGATGATGCACCACGACATCGGTGCGAGCCGCAGGAAGGTGGCGGCCAAGGTGATCATCGAGCGCCACCGCGGCATGATCCACTACTTCCACAAGTACCACCCCGCGAATCCCCTCGTGAGGTTCGCCGCCGACACCATCATCCGCCTGCGCGCCGGGCTGATGCTGGCCGCCAACGCGCTCAGGCCGCGCTAGATCTTCGGGATGCGCGTCCCCTACTCGCTCTCGCTCGCGCTGGCGGCGCTCGCCGTGACGCTGCTCGCGACCCCGCTCGTCATCCGTCTCGCGCGCCGCGCCGGTGCGCTCGACCAGCCGGGGCCGCGGCGGATCCACGCCCGGCCGGTGCCGACCATGGGCGGCTTCGCGATCGCGATCGCCGTGCTCGGCGTCGCCTGGCTGGCGCGCGCGTTCCCCGGGCCGGCCCAGTTGCTCGAGATCCGGCCCCTGCTCGGCCTGACGCTCGCCGCCGTCCCGATCCTGGCGATGGGCGCCGTGGACGACATGCGCGGCGCCCGCCCGTGGGTCAAGCTCGCGATCCAGACCTGCGCGGCGCTGGTGCTGGTCCTGTTCGGTTACGGCGTGCCGCTCATCACCAACCCTCTCGGCGGCTCGATCCCCTCGGGTGCGCTCGACATTCCGCTCACCGTGCTCTGGGTGCTCATCGTCATCAACGCCATCAACCTCATCGACGGCCTCGACGGTCTCGCCTCGGGTGCGGTGATGATCGCCTCGATGTCGTTGTGGTGGGTGGCCCGTTCGCACGGTGACTTCTACGTGATGTTCATCTCCTCGCTCCTGGCGGGCTCCACGCTCGGATTCCTGCGCTACAACTTCCCGCCCGCCCGCATCTTCATGGGCGATACCGGCAGCAACTTCCTGGGGCTCGTGCTGGCCGCCACCTCGCTGCTCGATAACCGCAAGGGCACCGCCACGGTCACGCTGCTGTTCCCGCTGGTCGCGATGGGGCTCCCGATCGCCGACAGCGTGCTGGCCTTCGCGCGGCGGGCGGCGCGCGGCACGCCGGTGTTCCGCCCCGACTCCGAGCACATCCACCACCGGCTGCTCAGGCTCGGGCTCTCGCCGCGCAACGCCCTGTTCGTGCTCTGGTACCTGTGTCTCTATCTCGGCGTGATGGCCGTCGTGCTGGCGGCGCTGCCGCGCCCCTACGCGTGGATGATGCTGGGGCTGCTGGCGCTGGGGCTGGTGTTCGCCTTCGAGGTGCTGGAGTTCATCGACCGCAAGCTCGGGGAGCGGCAGCAGAGACCGCCAGGCGAACCGCCACGCTAGGCGCGGGCCGAGCCAACGAGACGGCGTAGACCCCGGGGACTCCGCATCCCTACCCGCCCTGCCCGGTCACCGTCCGTCGGCCCCCGCCCGCGCCCCCCGCCGTCCCCACCACCACCCATGGGCACGGGCCCCCAAACCCAGCGAGTTAGCGCACCCCATTTGATACAATTCAC
>JBKJXJ010000438.1:0-9181 GCA_046716125.1 Candidatus Eiseniibacteriota bacterium | reverse complement strand
CTCCATGACTCTCGAGCCGCCAGTCGACCCTGTGGAGGCCTCGCGGCAGGCGATGCTGCAGGCGGCGATGCCGAACCCGTTCCAGGAGCGCACCGTGCTCGCATACGACCTGGCGCGGCCAGGCCTTGTCGACCTGCGCATCTACGACGTCAGCGGCCGGCTCGTGCGCTCGCTGGTGTCAGGCGCGGTGCAGGAGGCTGGCCGCCACGCGGTCGAGTGGGACGGCCGCGATGGTGCGGGGGCGGCGACCGGTGCCGGGCTTTACTTCGGCCGACTCGAGGCGGGCGGGGAGAGCGCGATGCGGCGGCTGGTGCGCATCCCCTGAGTCGTTCGAACGGGATCGCACGAAGTTCTTGCGCCCAGCACCGGAATGAGCGAACGTCCCAAGCGTTGACGCGATCCCCGCCCGCGCCATCCCCGCAGTCTGACCAGCCCCGGGATGTCATCGTGAAGACGCAACAGCTCGATCTCTTGCCGCGCGCTGCTCCCGCCGCGCCGCCGCCGGTCTCGACCGGGCCGGCGGGCGATCCGCTCAAGGCGCTCCGCGCTCTCGCCGAACGGCGGCTGGAGATTGCGCTGCATTGGATCCAGCACTATCGGAGCGTGCCAGCCACCGCGTGGCTCGAGCGTGACTTGGCGGATTGCGAAGCGTACATCCGAGAGATGTCGTCAATGTCCAGATTCGGCCTGGATTGCGAGGGCGGCCGATCGCTGGCCGATGCAAAGCGGGATCGCCGCGAGATACGCGAGATGCGGGACAAGATCCTCGAACCCGAGCGGCGGGCGGCGGCGCTCTGGCAGACCATCCACGCGCGTCTGGCCTCCGCGCTGCGCGGGACGCGGGGACGCAACGCGCGGCCCCAGGACCACCGAAAGCTCCTGGCGACGATCGAGATGCTCGGCCGGCCGACGGTAGATGGGGATGCGGAGATCCTCCGCCAGGCCCGGGCATGTCTGAAGACGCTGGAAGCCCGGCCGGAGCATCGGGCGGCCGCCGCGGCCTCGCCCGCGGTGGCTCCAGGTTCCGCGGCCGAGCCCGGCGACGTTAACGGCGTTGCCGACATCGGTGCCGAGCTCGTGGCGCGATACCTGCCTGCGCCCGCCGAGCCCGAGTTCGAGGCGGAGGACGCTGCGGTGTTCCAGCGCCTCGCCGACCGGCGCTTCGACCCGCCGGAGGACTACCGGCTCAACCAGGCGGCGCACCGGCTCTCGCTGCTGGGCGGATTCGAGGTGCTGCTGTGTCCGCCGCTCCTGCGCGGTGTCGATCACTACGACTACCAGTTGAATACCGCCCGGCAGGTGATGCGCAACATGAGAGGCCGAGCGCTGCTGTGCGACGAGGTCGGACTCGGCAAGACGATCGAGGCCGGCCTGGTCCTCAAGGAGTACCTGGTCCGGGGACTGGCGCGCCGCGTCCTGATCCTGGCCCCTCCGTCTCTGGTAAGCCAGTGGCGCGACGAGATGCGGGACAAGTTCGCGATCCCGTTCGCGCTGCTCGACGATCCCGAGTTCCGCGGCCACGGAGAACTCGCCTGGGAGCGCTGCGAGCGCGTGATCGCCTCGATCCATACCGCGAAGTCCCCGAAGCACGCCGATCGCATCCGGCGCATCGCCTGGGATCTCATCATCGTCGACGAGGCGCACCACCTGCGCAACCGGGCCAGCCGAAGCTGGAAGTTCGCCAACGTGCTGGAGAGCCGCTACCTGCTGCTGCTGACCGCGACCCCGGCCCAGAACGACCTCGACGAGTTGTTCAACCTCATTACGTTGCTCGCGCCCGGCCAGCTCAAGAGCCCGGCCGACTTCCGTCGCGAGTTCGTGGAGCGCGGCGACCCGCGGCAACCTCGCAATCGGACCAAGCTGCGCGAGCTGCTCATGGACGTGATGGTGCGCAGTACCCGCAGCCAGGTGAGCCTGCGCCTGCCGGGCCGCGAGGCCGCCACGCTCCCCGTCGCGCTCTCCCCGGCGGAGCGCGCCCTCTACGATGGTGTGACCGGGTTCGTGCGGGCGGGCTACGGCCGCTCGGGCGCGGCTCACGGACGTATGGCGCTCCAGACGCTGCAGGCCGAGGCGGGAAGCAGCGCGGCGGCGGTTCGGGCCACGCTGGAGATGATGATCGGCAAGAGCGCGCCCGGCGAGCAACGCCACGAGCTCGGTGCGCTGCTCGAGCTCTGTGCCGCCGCGGGCAGCTCAGGCAAGGCGAACGCGCTGCTCGAGCTGGTGCGGAGCCGGCTCGAACCCGCCGAGAAGGTCCTGGTCTTCACGCAGTATCGGCGAACTCTGGAGTTTCTGGGCGCGATCCTGGAGCGGGTGGGGGTGCCGGCGGTGTCATTCCACGGCGGGCTCGGCCCCGGCGAGAAGGACGCGGCGATCGCCTCGTTCGCTCGGGATCGCCGCGTCCTGCTCTCGACCGACGTCGGCAGCGAGGGCCGCAATCTCCAGTTCTGCCACACGATCGTCAACTACGACCTGCCCTGGAATCCGATGCGGATCGAGCAGCGCGTCGGGCGCGTGCACCGCATCGGTCAGACCGAGCCGGTGCGGATCTTCAACCTCGCCGCCGCCGACACCCTGGAGGGGCGGATCCTCGAGGTGCTCGACCACAAGATCAACATGTTCGAGCTGGTGGTGGGCGAGATCGGGGAGATCCTGGGCAACCTCGAGGAGGAACGCGAGTTCGAGGACATCGTGCTCGAGGCCTGGGCGGGCGCCGAGTCCGACCAGGCCGCCGGCGCGAGGATCGCGGAGCTCGGCGATCGCCTGGTGGGCGCGCGGCAGCGGTATCTGGAGAGCAAGCACTACGACGAAGCCCTGTTCGGACAGGACTTCTCGGCCGAGGAGTGAGCGAACGGTGAGCGAGACCGCGACCGACCCCGCAGCCGTGGACCTCGCGGCGTTCATCCGGGACTGCGTCGAGCGGGCCGGAGGCGCGATTGACGGCGGCGAGCCCGGGCGACTGGATGCGCTCCTGCCCGCGGAGCTTCAAGCCGTCGCCGGCGGCCGGCCGCTCGTGCGCCTCGCCCTCGTCCAGGCGGACGGCGGCGAGGCCACCTTACCCGCCATGCTGGGGAGCCCGTTTGTCGACGCCCTCATCAAGCTGGCCACCGCCGGCGGCACGGTCACGTCCGGCCACCTCCCGGCGGGGCGGCTCAAGCGCAAGGGGCTGCGCGAGGAGGCCGAACAGACGCTCAAGTTCTCGAACTGTCGCACACGCTACCGCGACGACGAGGCCGAGGTGCGGCTCGCGACGATCGCGCAGTTCGAATTCAAGGTGGCGTTCCTGTCGGAGGAGCGGCGGGAGCGCTTGTACGTGGTGCCCGTAAATCTTGTGTCGGGCCAGGCCGAACCGGAGCTCGCGGCCCGGATGCCGGGACTCAGGATCGCCGCCGAGGCCGAGGGGGGGTTCCCCGAGGCGCCGATCGTCACGATGGAGGTGGCCTACGCGGCGGCGCGCAGAGCCGCGCGCAGACTGATCCTCGACGAAGCGACCCGACAACAGGTAAGGGTCGGAAGACGGTTCGCGGTGGAGGCGGCCCGGATCGGCGAGTACTACGACCAGGCGATCCTGGGGCTCGAACGCCGGCTCGACCGCGAGCAGGCGCGTTCCGCGGCACCCGCTGCGGCACCCGCCGCGCCCTCCGTGACGGCCGGGAAGGTGGAGGCCTCGCGACTCGAACGGGAACGCAAGCTGCGCGAGCTGGGGGAGACCTACCGGATCCGGGCCCGCGCGCAGCTGGCGAGCGTGCGGCTGCTCTGGCAGCCCCGGGTCTACTTCGACGTGCTGCTCGATCGCGGGTCCGTCACGCGCAGCCTCACGCTGGCCTACGATGGGCTGCTCGAGCGCCTCGAGCTTCCCGCATGCGAGTCGTGCCGGCGCCCGACGCCACGTCTGCGCGCTTCGTCCACGGCGCGACTCCAGTGCCCGGCGTGCTCGGGAGACACCGATGCGCGATCGGATAACGCCGGGCCGCGTAGCGCCCGCTCACCAGACGTTCCACTGCCGCAGGCTTGACGCGTTTAGCATATTTGCTAAAGTCAATGTGCCCCACGGACGACACCATTTGAGAAGGGCGGCCAGGGGGCGATGCCGAACGTCATCTTCTACCGCGAAGAGGATGGAAGTACACCAATGTTGGACTGGCTCGATCATCTGCCGCACAGGGCGAGGGTACAGTGCATCGGCAGGGTCGAGCTACTCGAGAACCGGGGACACGAGCTGCATCGGCCGCATGCGGACTATCTGCGGGACGGGATCCACGAGCTCCGGGCCAAGTCCCAGGGGATCAACTATCGCATGCTGTATTTCTTCCATGGGCGGCAGGCGGTCGTCCTTTCTCACGGGCTGACGAAACAACAGGCGGACGTGCCACCGATCGAGATCGAGCGGGCGAGGCGACGGAAGCAGGCCTTCGAGGTCGAGCCGCGGCGCCACGCGCACAGGGAGACATGAGTTATGGCCGGCAAGAAGCGTCGCTCCACCACTGACGCGGTGACAATCCTCCATCGTCGGTACATTGCCGGGCGACCCGGTCAGGAGGTGGCGCTCGAGAACGCGCGCCTCAACGCCACCATCGCGCAGGAGATCTACGACCTGCGCACGAAGGCGGGCCTGACACAGAAGCAACTGGCGGGGCTCGTCGGTACGGCGCACTCGGTCATCTCGAGGCTTGAGGATGCCGACTACGAAGGGCACTCGCTTCGGATGCTGCAGCGGATCTCCGCTGTCCTGAACCGGCGCGTAGAAGTGCGGTTCGTGCCCCTGGCGCGCGCGCGGCGTGTCAGCGCGCCGTCGTGATCGCCATCTGAGGTAGATTCCCGGGATGGCCGCTCTCACTCCCGGCACCTACCTGGGTCCGTACCGGATCGTCGCGCCGCTCGGCGCGGGCGGCATGGGGGAGGTGTATCGCGCCCAGGACTCCCGGCTCGGGCGCGAGGTGGCGGTCAAGGTTCTGCCGGCGAGCCTGGCGAGCAGTCCCGAAGTCCGTGCGCGCTTCGAGCGCGAGGCGCGCACCGTCTCCTCGCTCAACCACCCGCACATCTGCACGCTGCACGACGTGGGGCGGGAAGGTGAGACCGATTACCTGGTGATGGAGCTGGTGGACGGCGAGACGCTGGCCCAGCGGCTCGCGAAGGGGGCGCTGCCCCCGGCCGAAGTGCTCAGGCTCGGCGTCCAGATCGCCGGAGCGCTTGATCGCGCCCATCGGGCGGGCGTGGTGCACCGCGATCTCAAGCCCGGGAACGTCATGCTGACCCGGTCCGGCGCCAAGCTGATGGACTTTGGTCTGGCGCGGGCGACCGGACTTTCGGGACCGTCGGGCGGAGCGCCCAGCGGAGCCGGATCGGGCGCCGCGGCCTTCAGCCGGTCGCCGACGGTGGCCGCGCCGCTCACGGCCGAGGGCACGATCGTCGGCACGTTCCAGTACATGGCGCCCGAGCAGCTCGAGGGCAAGGAGGCCGACGCGCGCAGCGACCTGTGGGCGCTGGGCTGCGTGCTCTACGAGATGGCGAGCGGGGCGCGGGCATTCGCGGGCGACAGCCAGGCGAGCCTGATCGCGGCGATTATGACGGGCGAGCCGCGCCCGATCAGGGAGTTGCGGCCGGTCGTGCCGCCCGGTCTGGGCCCGGTGGTCCGGCAGTGCCTGCAGAAGGATCCCGATGCCAGGGCACAGTCGGCGCACGACGTCGCCTTCATGCTCGACATGGTCGCGACCGGGGACTTGAGAGCTTCGATGGGAGCGGGTAATGCCGCGGCAGGCGCCAGCCGGCGACTGGCGACGCCCTGGCTGCTGGCGGCGGCCGTCCTGATCGCGGTGGTCGGATTCGTCGCCGGGCGCATGACTACGCCGCCTTCGGTCCAAGGGTCGATCCGGGTGTCCACTCTATCCCAGGGGACGCGCGACAGCGAGCCCGCGGTCTCGCCCGATGGGCGCATGATCGCGTTCAGCGCCGTGCGCCAGAACGGCCAGGGCCTCTGGCTCATGGACGCGGTCACGCGCAGCGAAGTGAAGCTCACCCGCGATGCCGATCACTTCCCCCGCTTCACTCGCGACGCCGGCAGCATCCTGTTCACCCGCTTCGTCGAGGGTCGGCGGTCCCTGTGGCGGATCCCGGTCATCGGCGGCTCACCCCGCCTGCTGCTCGAGGATGCGGGGGACGCCGACCCTTCGCCGGACGGCCGGCGGATCGCCTATCTGGCCGGCACAAGCGACAGCGCCGGCATGCGGGCGCGCCTGATGGTGGCGAAGTCCGACGGCACCGAGGGCCGGGAGCTGTGGTCGCGAGGCTCCGTACTGCTGGGGTCGCCGCGCTGGTCACCCGACGGCAAACGCATCGCCCTGATCACCTTCGCCAGCCAGAACGCTCCAAGCAGCATCGTGGTCGTGGACGGTGCGAGCGCCACGTCGCGCGACTATCCCGCACCGACCGGAGCCGTGCTCTCGAACGCCACCTGGGATGGCACCGGCGCCGGGCTGGTCGTGGCCGAAGGGGTCGGCGTCACGGCGGTCCAGCGGAGCTCTCCCGGACGATTGTTCCGACTCGACACGCGTTCGGGCAAATACCAGCCGCTCGGCTGGCTCGAGAAGTTCCCCGTATTGATCGACCTGCTGCCGGATGGACGCCTCGTTCTCTCGAGCCTGATGGTCCGGCAGAACCTGCGCGAGGTGCCGATCGACGCGCGCAATCTGATCGACGGCCGCTGGCTCACGAGCGGCATGGCCATCGATCGCCAACCGGTCTACTCGCCGGACGGCAAGGCAGTGATGTTTTCGTCGAACCGGGGCGGGACCCTCGACCTGTGGGAGGTGTCGGTCGAGACGGGGGAGATGCACCGCGTCACCGATGACCCCGCCGACGACTGGGACCCCGAGTATGGCGCCGACGAACAATCGATCTTCTGGTGTTCCGGCCGCAGCGGGGCGTTCGAGATCTGGACCGCCCGCCGCGATGGCAGCGCGCCTCGCCAGTTGTCGCGCGACAGCCTCGACGCGGAAAACCCCTCGGTCACCCGGGATAATCAGTGGGTGTTCTACAGCTCGGCGCATCCGACCAAGACCGGCCTGTGGCGCATTCCTGTCGCCGGAGGCGAAGGCGAGTTTCTGATGCGTGCGGGAACGCTGATTCCTGATCTGTCACCCGATGGCCGCCACCTGTCGGTCATCACGAGCGTAGGAACGACCGGGACGAAGCTCGGCGTCCTCGATGTCGCAAAGGGGACGTTGCTGCCCGTGTCGATTCCGCTTCAGGTTCTGCCCGGGACCGTGCAGATCGGGCGGTCGCGATTCACTCCGGACGGCAGCGCGGTCGTCTACATTTTCGGAACGGAAGGCGGGCACACGATGCTCCTGAGGCGCCCGCTCTCGGCCTGGCGCACCGGTGTCGGCAGGACCGACACGCTGTTCGCCCGCGCCACCGAGACGATCGAGTCCTTCGACTTCTCGCCCGATGGGCGCCGCGCGGTGGTCTCGGTCGTGGACTGGCTCTCCGGACTGACGATCGCCGAAGGCGTGCAAGGCATCGTGCCGCCGAAGCGCGGGCGGTGAGCGGGGGGGGGCCGCCCGGGCGTGAACCCGTGCCGCGGCCCGGAATCCCCATTGCCATATGCTTACCCCCTAGGTATAATCGCACGATCATGAGACTCCCCAACGGTATTCGAGATCGCTTTCGTGCCTATGGGCGGGCAGGTGGCCTCGCGCGGGCCGCGAGCATGAGCTCCGGGGACCGCAGGGCCGTGGCGCGGAGGGCCGCCACCCGGCGATGGATCCGGGTGCGCTTCGGAGCGGCGAGCTTCGCCGCTCTCGGCCTGCCCGGGGGCGAGATCATCGACGCTGGGCTGGACGCCCTCGCCGCGGGCGAAGTATCGGCCGAGAGTCTGGCGGTTTCCCTGGCCGCACCTCGCCTGCGGCGGGAAGGCGTGCCCCTGCCCGACCGTGTCATGCCGGACGCGGACCTGCGCCTTTTCCGCCTTCTCGAGCGGGCGAACGGCGACCTGGCACACGCACGGTACCTGGCCTACCTGCGACAGGTGGCGTCATTCGCCGACTCGTGTTCAGCCGCGCGGATGACCTGACGTTCCCATGCGCAACGAGCTCACACGCGCGCGGTTGCTCTCGCTCATGAAGGAGTTGGCGAAGACGGCGCCGCGGCGCGGAACCCACAGCGTCTATCTCGTGGGCGGAGGGACGGCGGTCTACCTGGGCTGGAGAGCTTCGTCACTCGATGCAGACCTCTGTTCCGATCAGGAGGATGTCTTCCGGGATGTTCAGGGGATCAAGGAGCGGCTCAACGTGAACATCGACTTCGCCCGACCGGAGGACTTTGTTCCGCCGCTGAAGAAAACTGCGGAACGACACGTCTTCATCGACAGGATCGGTACGGTCACGTTCTATCACTACGATCCGTATGCACAGCTCCTCTCCAAGGTGGTGCGGGGCTTCCAGCGGGACCTCGAAGACGCGCGGAAGTTCGTGAGCAGCGGCATGGTCGATCCCGCAAGACTGCTGACCCTGGTGAAGGCGATCCCCGACGCCACGTACGCCCGGTATCCAAGCCTGTCGCGGGCGGCAGTAGAGAAAGCCGTGGCGGGCTTCCTCGCAGTGATCGCCTGATCCACAGCCTGGGAGCCCGGGCGGCTTTCGGGTACCGTGCCTCCCTGATGACCACTTCCGGCCACGACCCCATGATCGGCCGCCGCATCGCCCAGTACACGATCGAGGACAAGCTCGGCCAGGGCGGCATGGGCGCGGTCTACCTGGCCCGCGACACCCGCCTCGACCGCGTGGTCGCGTTCAAGGTGATCGCCGCCGCCTCGGGAACCGATCCCGCGTTGAAGCAGCGGCTGCTGCGCGAAGCGCGCGCCGCCTCAGCTCTGAATCATCCGAACATCGTCACCATCTACGAGATCGGCGAGGACGGGGGCACGACTTTCATCGCCATGGAACTGGTCGAGGGGGATCCGCTCGATCGCATCCTTACGCGGGGGGCGCTGCCGGTCGCGACGGCGCTGGCCTATGCGGTTCAGGCGACGGCGGCGCTCGCCGCCGCGCACGCGCGCGGCATCGTCCATCGCGA
The DNA here is from genome assembly GCA_046716125.1 of Candidatus Eiseniibacteriota bacterium. Taxonomy (GTDB): domain Bacteria; phylum Eisenbacteria; class RBG-16-71-46; order RBG-16-71-46; family RBG-16-71-46; genus WS-11. The sequence continues at coordinate 112 of JBKJXJ010000438.1, read as the reverse complement.
CATCAAGCCGGCAAACATCGTCGTCACTCCGGATGGGCGCGTGAAGGTGCTCGATTTCGGCCTGGCGAAGTTGATCGAGCGTGCGCCGACACAGTCGACGATCACGCGGGCG
>JBKJXJ010000437.1:0-3584 GCA_046716125.1 Candidatus Eiseniibacteriota bacterium | reverse complement strand
CGCGTAACTCAAGCGAGTAGCGCGACGCGTGGGTCAGCCCGGCCAGCGCCCCGACCCGCCATTCATTGAAAAGCGTCCAGTTGGTGAGGACGGTGCACGGGCCGTGCTCGAGCGTATCGGCGAGGATCTCGAGCATGGCGGGGTTGAGGAACGGCTCGCCACCGGTGAAGTAAAACTCCCTGACGCCGAGCGACAACGCCTCGGCGACCCGCGCGCGCACCCCGTCGCGCGTCATCATGGCGTGGCGGTCATCGCCCGGCCCGCACGAGACGAAGCAATGGGTGCAGGCGAGGTTGCAGAGCGTCCCCGCCACCTGGATCCAGAGCGCATCGAGGTGCAGGAGCGGCTGTTCCGGGAAGCGGGCGTGAGGCGCCGTCGGGACTTGGAGCAGCGTCACGGGGTCTCCGGGTCGGGTCTGCTACGCTGCGGTCCGGGCGTCCGGACCGGCCTGCGTCACCACGGACTACGGGCGGCGCCGCGGGCGTGACGGGAGGAGGGCAAAACGCTTTGACTCCCCGGGCCACGAAACATAATCTAACCGGTTCCAGTCAGGCCCACTAGCCGCACCAGACCGGTTCGGGACGCCCGGGACGCCGAAGGGGGCCCCGACCGATCTTCGACGCTTAAGGCCCGCCTGTCCGCCCGGGAGAATGCCGCATGTCGGCTGTTCGCAACGAAGACGTCCTCAAGGCACTGGGCACCGTCCAGGATCCGGACCTCCACCGGGACCTGGTGAGCCTCGGCATGATCGAGGATCTGGTGGTCACCGACGGCCGCGTCTCCTTCACCCTGGTCCTCACCACCGCCGCCTGCCCGCTCAAGGCCGAGATCGAGGAGAACGTCCGCAGCGCCGTCCGGGCTGTGCCGGGGGTGAAGGAGCTGGACTTCAAGACCACCTCTCGGATGCGCAAGCCCAAGGATCCCTCCGCCGACCGCAAGGCGCTTCCCGGTGTCGCGCAGGTGATCGCCATCGGCGCCGGCAAGGGCGGGGTGGGCAAGTCCACCGTCGCGGCCAATCTGGCGGTGGCGCTTGCGGCGACCGGCGCCAAGGTGGGGCTCCTGGACGGCGACATCTACGGGCCCAACCTGCCGCGGATGCTCGGGGTCAACCGCCAGCCGTCGCAGCGCGACGGCAAGATCCTGCCGCTCGAGGCGTGGGGCGTCCGCTTCATGTCCATGGGATTGCTCGTGGCCCAGGGCGAGGCGGTGGTGTGGCGCGGTCCCATGCTGCACGGGGCGATCAAGAACTTCCTCCACGACGTGGACTGGGGCGAACTCGACTACCTGCTCGTGGACCTGCCGCCCGGGACCGGCGACGTGCAGCTCTCGCTCATCCAGCAGACGTTCGTGGCGGGTGCCGTCATCGTGACCACGCCCTCGACGGTCTCGATCGACGATGCGGTCAAGGCGGTGGCGATGTTCGGCAAGCTCTCGGTGCCGGTGCTCGGGGTGATCGAGAACATGAGCTACTTCACGTGTCCGAACTGCCAGACCCGTCACGACATCTTCAACACCGGCGCGGGCGAGGCCCGGGCGCTGGCGATGGGGCTGCCGTTCCTGGGCGCGATCCCGCTCCATCCCGATGTGCGGGCGGCGGGGGACGAGGGCAAACCGGTCGTGCTCTCGCACCCGGACACCGACTACGGCCGCGCGCTGACCCGCATCGCCGGGCACCTGGCCCAGCGCATCTCCATCCAGACCATCGGGCAGTCGCCGGGCCAGCCGGTGGGTCCGATCCAGGGGGTGCCCTCCTCATGAGCGCCACCCCGCGCGAGATCTACGCCGATCACGCCGCCACGACGGCGCCCTCGGCCGAGGTGATCGCGGCGATGCAGCCCTTCATGGGCGCGGCGTTCGGCAATGCGTCGTCGGTCCACCGCCGCGGCGAGGCCGCGCGTGAGGCGATCGAGGAAGCCCGGGCGCAGGTTGCCGCGCTCATCGGCGCTTCGCCCGAGGAGATCGTCTTCACCGCGACGGGCTCGGAGGCCAACAATCTTGCGCTCAAGGGCGTCATGTCCGCCGCCACCCTCGCCGCCCCGCGCCCGGCCTCCGGTGGACGCGGCACGGGGATCGTGCGGCGCCGGATCGTGATCTCGGCGCTCGAGCACCCTTCGGTCCTCGAGACCGCGCAAGCGCTCGGAGATTCGGGTCACGAGGTCACGGTGGTCACGGTCGGGCCCGACGGCGTGCTCGACCCGGCCCAGGTGGCACTCGCGCTCGGGAACGCCGTGGCGCTGGTCTCGGTGATGCTGGTCAACAACGAGATCGGCACGCTCCAGCCGGTCGCGGAGATCGCGCGGGCGGCGCACGATGCGGGGACCCTGATCCACTGTGATGCCATCCAGGCGGTCGGCAGGATCCCGGTGGACGTGGGAACGCTCGGCGTGGATCTCCTCTCGCTCGCCGGGCACAAGCTGCACGGTCCGCTCGGCGCCGCGGCGCTCTTCGTCCGCCGCCGCGTGCGGCTCGCGCCCCAGACGCACGGCGGGCACCAGGAGCGTTCGCGCCGCGCCGGTACGGAGAACCTGCCCGCGATCGTCGGGCTGGGCGTGGCGGCGAACCGCGCCGCGCGGCTGCTCGCGAGTCCGGCGCCCTCCCGGATCGCGAAGCTCGGAGACCGGCTGCTCGACGGCCTGCTCGCGCGGGTTCCGGCCGCGCATCTGAATGGCGACCGGAAGCGGCGGCTCGCCGGGCTCGTCAACGTGCGCTTCGAGGGAGTGGATGGCGAGGCGGTCCTGCACGAGCTGGATCTGGCGGGCATCACCGTCTCGACCGGTTCGGCCTGCAGCGCCGCCACTCCGGGCCCATCGCATGTCCTGATGGCATTGGGACTGCGTCCCGAAGACGCCCACGCGAGCGTGCGGTTCTCGCTCGGCGAGGGCAACGACGACACCGATGTGGACCGCATCATCACGACCACCGCGGCGGTGGTCGAGCGGCTGCGGGCGCTGGGCGGAAGCGTGCCCCACGCCGCGGAGCGGGTGGCGGGAGCCGGCGCATGAGCGCACGGAGAGGAGGTCCTTCGATGAGCAATCAGGATCAGTACCGCCTCAAGGTCGGCCTGGCCGAGATGCTGAAGGGCGGCGTCATCATGGACGTCATGACCGCGGATCAGGCGCGCATCGCCGAGGAGTCCGGCGCGGCCGCGGTGATGGCGCTCGAGCGCATCCCCGCCCGCATCCGCCGCGAGGGCGGCGTCGCGCGCATGTCCGATCCGCGTCTCATCAAGGAGATCGAGGCGGCGGTCTCGGTCCCGGTCATGGCCAAGTGCCGGATCGGGCACATCGCCGAGGCCCAGATCCTCGAAGCGCTGGGCGTGGACTTCATCGACGAGAGCGAAGTGTTGACGCCCGCCGACGAGGAGCACCACATCTGGAAGCACGACTTCAAGGTGCAGTTCGTGTGCGGCTGCCGCGATCTGGGCGAGGCGCTGCGCCGGATCGGCGAGGGCGCCGCGATGATCCGCACCAAGGGCGAGGCCGGCACCGGAAACGTGGTCGAGGCGGTGCGCCACATGCGCTCGGTACAGAAGAGCATCAAGCGCCTCACGCTGCTGCGCGGCGACGAGCTGATGGCGGAGGCCA
>JBKJXJ010000436.1:0-8508 GCA_046716125.1 Candidatus Eiseniibacteriota bacterium | reverse complement strand
AACTGGAACGCGCCGGCAGCGGGGACCAGATCGAGCTGTTCGCGCCCGACCGGCGCGCCGAGCGCCTGCGCGAGGCGATGGACGAGGTCCGGGACAAGCTGGGCGAGTCGAGCCTGGTGCCGGCGGGTGCGCTCACCCATCGCCGCAAGCTCGGTCACGTCCCGTTCGGCCCGGTCACCGGGTCGCGGAAGCAGGACCGGGCATGAGCGGGACGCAGGCCGGCACGGTGGCTCCTCACGAGCCCGCGAGCGGACATCGGATCGTCATCGGCACCTCCGGCTATTCCTTCGCCGACTGGGTCGGCCCGTTCTATCCGCCCGGGACGAAATCCGCCGACTTCCTCGCCTACTACGCCCGTCAATTCGAGGCGGTCGAGGTGAACGCGACCTACTACCGCATGCCCGAAGCCGGCATGTTCGAGCGCATGGTGCAGAAGACGCCCGATGGGTTTCGATTCGTGGTCAAGCTGAACCAGGCGATGACCCACGAGGGCTCCCGCGACCCGGCGCTCTACCGCGAGTTCCTTGCGGCACTTCGGCCGCTCAAGGAGGCCGGCCGGTACGACGGCCTGCTGGCCCAGTTCCCCTGGGGGTTCAAGCGCACGCCCGACCACCGCCGCCATCTCGCGGCGATGCGCGACCTGCTCGCCGGGGAGCCGCTGTTCGTGGAGTTCCGGCACGACTCCTGGCTGACCTCAGAGCTCGAGCCCTCGCTGCGCGAGCGAAAGATCGGCTACTGCGCCGTCGACGAGCCGCGTCTGCCGGGCCTCGTGCCGCCGGTGACGATGGTGACCGCCGAGGACGCCTACGTCCGCTTCCACGGCCGGAACGAGGCGACCTGGTGGGGGCGAAGCGGCCCAGAGCGCCAGTCGGGCGGCCGGTCGGGTGGCGATCGATATGACTACGACTACCGCGCCGACGAGCTCAAGGAATGGGTCCGCAAGGTGGCCGAACTCGCCGATCAGGCGCGGCGCACCTATCTCTTCTTCAACAACTGCCACGCCGGCCAGGCGGCACGGAACGCCAAGCTGATGCAGGAGCTGCTGCGCCAGGAGAATCTGCCCGCGTGATTGTGCTGTCCCGCCGCGTGCGCTAGGTTGAGGACATGGTGGAACCGGTCCCACACCCCCCCGCGATCATCACCGCTCCCCCGAGGCGCGTGCTGTTCCTGTGCGTTCACAACTCGGCCCGCAGTCAGATCGCCGAAGGCTTCGCGCGGGCGCTCGCCCCGGCCGGCGTGCAGGTCTCGAGTGCCGGGAGCGATCCGCGCGGCGTGAACCCGCTGGCCATCGATGTGATGAACGAGGTCGGGATCGATATCAGCGACCAGCGTTCGCAGCGGATCGACGACGTCTCGTGGCGCGAGGCGGACACGGTGGTGACGCTGTGCGGCGAGGCGGAGGGGATCTGCCCCGCGGTCTCGGGGGAGGTGCGCCGGGTGCACTGGCCCCTTCCGGACCCCTCCGCCGCTCCCGAGGCGGAGAGGCTCGCGGCGTTCCGCAGCGCCCGCGATGAGATCCGCTGGCGGGTCGCATCGCTGTGGCCCCGAGGGGATTAGCGGTCCCTCCTCCGGCGCGGTACCGGTCCGAATATCAATCCTGCATCACATCCGCAATCTGCATTGTAGAAACCCCGCTTCCCACTGGACCTGATATCCCGGTTCGGTCATTCTCATCCCGCTCCGTGCATGGTATTCACAGGTCGCAGCGGCGCTCCGGCGGCAGAAACCCCCCGGTGCACTGACGCTCGCACGAGTTCCGGGCGGCCCGAAAAGGAGTTGGGCACCGTGGTCCGCACCGGAGGGTTCTGCTGCGCCGTCGTCCTGGCCGCCGTGGCGGCAGTCGGGGCAACCCCCGTGCGGGCCGAAACCCCTGATGCCGTCCCGGCGGCGGTCGACCAGGCGGCGGACCGGCTCACTCCCGACGTGGCGCGGTCGCGCGAGGCGCTCCCCGGAGCGGAGAGCCCGATGCCCGTGGCCCTCGATCCGGCGACGATGCTGCCGCTCGCCTCGGGCCCATCGCCGATGGGAAGCCTGGCCACCCAGGCGATCGGTCCCACGCCGCGGATCGCGGCCTCGGCGATCGTCGATCCGGTCCGCGATCGGCTCATCGTCTTCGGCGGCCAGGGGGACACCCGCCTCGCCGAAGTATGGGCGCTGCCGCTCTCCGGTCCGCCCATCTGGTCCCAGCTCACGCCCGCGGGCGACGCTCCGGTGCCGCGGATCGGGCACACCGCCATCTACGACCCGGTCGGCGACCGGATGATCGTGTTCGGGGGCACGGGAGCCTACCATCTCAATGACGCTTGGGCGCTGGACCTGGCGGGAGAGCCGTCCTGGTCCCAGATCGTCCCCGCCGGACCTGCTCCCCCGGCCCGCATCTATGCGAGCGCGATCTATGATGCCGCCCGCGGCCGGATGATCGTCATCGGTGGCTCCTCGTCGAGTGTGCGCACGGATGTCTGGGCCCTGACGCTATCGGGGACCCCGACGTGGGCCGCAATCGAGCCCCCTGGCGAGAGCCCCGCGGGCCGGTATCTGCACACCGCGATCCACGACCCGCTCCGCGACCGTCTCGTGATCTGCGGCGGCGTGTACGGGGACAACGACGTGTGGGCCCTGTCGCTGAGCGGCGCTTTGGCGTGGGAGCGGTTGCCGACCTCGGGGGGCTCACCGTTCCCGCGCTATGCGCAATCCGCGATCTACGATTCGACCGCCGACCGCATGGTGCTGTTCGGCGGGCACAGCAGCAGCGGCCGCCTCAACGACACCTGGTCGCTGCCGCTGGGCGCCGATCCGGTCTGGTCGCGCCACGTGTCCTCGACCCGGCGACCGGTCGAGCGCGGCCAGCAGGCGACGGCGTGCGACGCCGAGCGCGCGCGCCTCGTCGTCTTCGGCGGCAGCGGCGACAGCGGATGGCTGAACGACACGTGGGTGTTCCCCCTTCAGGGCCCGCCGGCGTGGTCGATGGTCCAGCCTCTGGATGCCCCCCCGCCGCCCGCCGCGGTCCCGGTCTTCGCCGATTCGATCACCGGCATCCCGGTCTCGATCTACGTCGGGCAGGCGTTCACCCTTTCCGCCCAGGTCCGCAACGACGGCATGGCGAGCGATGACGCCCGGATCGTCGTCGCCTTCCCGTCCCTGACCGACCCGGCCGATGCCGCGCGGGTGTCGAGCCCCACGAGCGGCGATCTGCCCGGGTTCCGCATCCATGCGGCGGGAAGCAGCATCGACGGTGCGGCTTGCGAGCCGACGACCGCCTCGTATCTGGTCGCCGAGTACGCCGATGACGCGTGGACCGAGTTCGGTGGGGAGACCCAGCGACTCGATGTCAGGGTGCAGCCCCGCGTGCTAGGCACCTTCTACGTGGAGGTGCGCAGCACCATGCACACGGCCGGCGCCGCGATGTGCGTTCCCGCGCACGGGCTCCCGGGCAACGGCGAGTCGGGGCACGTCGACCAGCAGGGCTGGGCGGTCAAACGCTTCGCGGTCACGGTCCTGCCGCTTCCCCCGCCGGGATCGACCCCGGTCCGACGCCGTCTTCACGGCGCGATCCACGATCCGGTCAGGAACCGGATGATCGTGTTCGGCGGCTGGGTGGGCGCTCCCAGCGCCGAGACCTGGGCGCTCTCGCTGGGCGCGTCGCCCACGTGGTCCGTGCAGCTGACGGACGCGGGGCCGACCGCCCGGTACGGGCACGCCACGATCTACGATCCGGTCCGGGACCGGCTGATCGTGTTCGGCGGATTCGACGACGCACGTCGCAACGATGTGTGGGCGCTCTCGCTGGCGGGTCCGCCCGTCTGGACCCGCCTCGAGCCGTCCGGAGGTTACGCGCCCCTGGCGCGTCGTTACCACAGCGCGGTCTACGACCCGGTCCGGGACCGGATGGTGATCTTCGGCGGCGCAACCGATGCCGGTGACGCGGACGACGCCTGGGCTTTTGATCTGGGCGATCCGCGCTGGGTCAACCTGAACGGCTCGTATCCGAGACCGCCGTGGCGTAAGCACCACAGCGCGGTCTACGACCCGGTCCGGGACCGGATGGTGGTCTTCGGCGGCGCGGCCGGCGCCAGCACGCTCTACGACGACCTGTGGGCACTGTCCCTCGCCGGCGGCTCGACGTGGAGCCGGCTGGAGCGCCTCGACGGCCCGGCCCCGGTGGCGCGTTCCGGCCCGACCCTCAACTACGACCAGGGGCGTGACCGGTTCTGGGTCGTGGGCGGCTACTCGGGCACGTTCGAGAACGACGTGTGGACCTATGAGCCCGCGGCCCGGACCTGGGAACGGACCGCGACCTGGGGGACGCCGATGCCGGGGCGCGAGCTGCACACCACCATCGTGGACCCGGTCGGCGACCGGCTGGTGGTCTACGGCGGCACCGACAGCCTGGGCCGGCTGGGCGACACCTGGTTCCTCACGCGGGGCGGGGCGCCGACGTGGCAGAAGCTGGGGGCCGGCCCGCCGCCGCCGCCGCCGCCCAACCCCATCCCGACCTTCATCTCGAGCGTCAGCGGCGTGCCCGAGTTCATCACCATGGGCGAGCGCTTCCAGCTCACGGTGACGGTGCGCAACGACGGGTTTCCGAGCGACGACGGGCGCATCAGCGTGGGTTTCCCGGCGTTCACCGATCCTTCCGACAGCCAGTGGGTGAGCTCGCCGACGATCGGCGACGCTCCCGGGTTGATCGAGGCGCCGGCGGGGGCCACGGTGCTCTCGGCGAGCTGCCAGCCGATGGCCGCGCCGTACCTCGCGGCGGAGTATGGCGACTCGAACTGGCAGGGGTTCGGTTTCGAGAGCAACACCGTCACGTTCAGCGTGCAGCCGCGGGCAGTGGGCACCTTTCACTTCGACCTCCGCGCGACCATGCGCCGGGCGGGAGGCCTCGGGTGCGAGGTTGTGAGCGCGGTCCCGGACACTGGCGAAGGCGGCCACGTCGACCCGCAGGGCTGGCCGGTCAAACGCTTCAGCATCACCGTCCTGCCGCCGCTCACCGCGGCGCAGCCGGTATTCGTCCTGGGCGGCGAGCCCTTCCCCGGTCACATCACGCAGGGGCAGTCGTTCACCATGAACATCAGCGTCCGGAACATCGGACCGGCGAGCGACGACGGCAGGATCGTGCTCGGGTTCCCCGCGTTCACCGCCCCCGCCGACAGCGCCTACGTGATGGGTGGGACGCTCCACGCCGACGCGCCCGGCTACCGGGAGCTGCCCGCCGGCTCCGCGCTCGCCGATTCCACCTGCGCTCCTTTCGCCGGCTCCTATCTGATCGCGGAGTACGTCGACAACGACTGGCTGGCGGGCGGCGTCGAGACCAATCAGGTCCAGGTCACCGTGACACCCAGGGAGGCCGGGCGGTTCTACATCGACGTGCGCAGCACCATGCGCACCGGCGGCCTTGGCGCGTGCGCGTACGTCAACGGGTTCCCGGCCGACGGCAAGGGCGGATACACGGACCAGCAGGGCTGGGCGGTCAAGCGCTACGGCGTCACCGTCGATCCCGCGCCCACCGTGGCGCAGCCCGTGTTCTCGAGCGCGATCTACCTGAGCGCCACCACGCTGATCGTCGGCCAGCCCCTGAGCATCGCGGTGTCCGCCAGGAACCTCGGCGCCGCCAGCAACGACGGTCGGATCGTCGTGGGCTTCCCGGCTTTCACCAACTCCACGGATGGCGGGAACGTGAGCGCGAATGTCGCCCCCAGCCAGGTCTACCGGGAGTCGCCGGCCGGCTCGGCGATCGCCGACTCGCTGTGCGGCACGATCACCGCGGGCTACCTCATGGTCGACTATGCCGATGCCGACTGGCGGTGGCTCGGCGAGGAGACCCACACCCTCAACCTGGGGGTCACCCCGCGCACGGTGGGGACCTTCCACGTGGACATCCGCACCACCATGCGCACCGCCGGGGCCGGGGCCTGCGCCTACGTCAACGCCGTGCCGGACAGCGGCGACTTCGTCCCGGCGAGCGGTGACACCCTGGTCGTGGATCAGCAGGGCTGGGTGGTCCGGCGCTTCACCGTCACCGTGAACGAGCAGCCGCCCCCCGACCCTGAGTTCATCGGCCTCATCTCGCCGGTGCCCTCCATGCTCCTCGGTCAGACGCTCAGCGTCACCGCCTGGGTCTCGAACCATGGATGGGTGTCCGACGACGGCCGGATCAGCATCTCGTTCCCCTCGTTCAACGCGCCGGGGGACTCGGCACGGGTGTGGCTTCTCAACGGCGCGACCAACCCGAACGTCTCCGGTTACCGCGAGTTTCCGGCCGGCGATTCGATTCCAAGCTCCGACTGTCAGCCGACCGCCGCGTCGCACCTCATGGTCGAGTACCGGGACGGCCAGTGGTTCGGGAACAACCAGGAAACCCGCACCCTCACGCTCCAGGTGACCCCTCGTGACACCGGGAGCTTCACCATCCGCATCCGCAGCACGATGCGCTGGATCGCCGGCGGGCCGTGCGACTACGTGAACGACGTGCCGGCGGGCGGGGCGTCTGACACCGACCAGCAGGGCTGGGAGGTCCGCACGTTCACCGTGCGGGTGACCCTGCCCCCGCCCACCCGACCGGTGTTCGTCGGGACCGTGTCCGGCGTCCCCGCCGCCATCTACCTGGGGGAGAACTTCATGATCTCGACCGCCGTGCGCAACGACGGCGCGGGAAGCAACGATGGCCGCATCAGCTTCGGCTTCCCGGGGCTCACCGGTCCGGACGATGCCCAGTGGGTCGCGAATACCGGAGCGTCGGATCTGCCGGGGTTCGTCGCGCGTCCGGCGGGCTCGACGCTCAGCACCTCGACCTGCGGGAGCCTCGGGGCCGGGTACCTGGTGGCCGAGTACGTGGACGAAGCCTGGGCGATGGGCGAGATCAACACCGTCTCGGTCGTGGTTCAGCCCCGGGTGCAGGGGACGTTCTACATCGACGTCCGCGCCACGATGCGCGACACGTTCGTCACCGGCGATCCATGCCCACACCCGAACGCGGTCCCGCCCAACGGCGTCGCGGGGTTCACCGACCCGCAGGGGTTCCCGGTGCACCGGTTCGCGGTCGAGGTCGGACCGCCTCCGGGTCCCCCGACCGTCAACTGGTGGCCGATCGACCCCGGACCCTCGGGCCCGAGCGCCCGAACCGGGGCCACCGCGGTCTACGTCCCGAGCCGGCAGTCGCTGGTGATCTATGGAGGCGCCGAGCCCGATTACCCGGTCGATGTCTGGTCGCTCCCGCTCTCGAGCGCCGGCGCGACGTGGAGTGAGGTGACGCCGGGGGGGCCGGCACCAGTGCGCCGGACCATGCACAGCATGATCTACAACCCGCGCGACGACCAGGTCGTGGTCTTCGCCGGGTACTACGACGGCTACATCGACGACATGCTGGTGCTGTCGCTGAGCGGGGTGCCGTGGTGGTTCCCCAACCCGGGATTCGGAACCCCGCCCAGCCCGCGCGGGGCCCACGCGGCGCTCTACGACCCGGTGCGGCACCGGATGATGGTGATCGGGGGGTACGGCGGTGCGCTGCAGAACGACGTGTGGGAGTACTCGCCGCCGGGCGTGGGGACGTGGCGGCAGCTGTCGGTGGAGGGCACGCCGATGTCGCCACGGGCGCAGCACGCGGCGGTCTACGACCCGGTGCGGGACCGGGTGGTGGTGATCGGCGGCGACGGGGGCACGTTCCTGAACGACGTGTGGGCGCTCAACCTGTCCGGGTCGCCGACCTGGGAACGGCTGCTGCCGGGTGGCGTGCCGCCGAGCGGGCGGCGCGAGCACACCGCGATCTACGATCTGATCGGGGACCGGGTGATCGTGTATGGCGGGTTCGACGGGTCGCGGCGCGGCGACGTGTGGGCGCTCTCGCTCGGCAGCTCACCGGCATGGAGCCGATTGCTCTCCTCTACACTCTCGCCGGCGAGCCGGATGGGGCACGTCGCCGTATACGACGCGCCGCGGCACCGGATGGTCATGTTCGGCGGGAGCGTCGGGAGCAACGCGCAGAGTCGAGAGGTGTGGGCGCTCGACCTGGACCATCCGGCCCTGGTCGAGGTGTCACCCGTGAAGGAGCGGGCGGTGCTGGGACTGATCGGCGCGCAGCCGAACCCGGCGCGGGGAGAGCTTCAGATCGCGTTCACCCTGGAGGATGAGCGGTCGGCCCGACTGGAGCTGTTCGACCTGAGGGGCCGGAGGGTTGCGACGCAGGAGGTGGGAGCGCTGGGTTCGGGCCGGCACCGGGTGGCACTGGCCGGCCGCGGAGAACTGAGCGCCGGCGTCTATCTGGTGCGGCTCACGCAGGCCGGGCGGGTGTTCCACGCCAAGGCCTGCATCGTGCGGTGATCGGCACCCGCCGCGCGCGGCGGTCGCTCCGCCGTCACGCCCCCGGCTGACCGACCCTGCCGCCTCGCCGCTCGGCGGTGATCGCGGGGTTTCTGCCCTGGACGAAGGACTCGCACTCCTTCACGTCCTGAGCGCTCCCGAGGTAGAGCGGGGTGCGCTGGTGCAGGCTCTTGGGCTCGAGCTCGAGGATGC
>JBKJXJ010000435.1:0-3021 GCA_046716125.1 Candidatus Eiseniibacteriota bacterium | reverse complement strand
CGCCGACGTCTCGGCGGCCCTTCCGCGCGCGCTGCTCGAGCTGGGACACGACCTGCGCGTCTACCTGCCGCTCTATCGGCGGCTGCGGGACAGCGGTGTCGCGATGGCCCCCGATCCTGCGCTTCAGGGGATCCCGCTGCAGCTCGGGCGCCGCACGTTCCAGTTCTCGATCCAGACCACCCGCCTGGCGGGCTCCGACCTCGAGGTCCGGCTGGTGGACTGCCCGGCGCTCTATGACCGCCCTGGGTTCTACACTCAGGACGACGACGAGCACCTGCGTTTCGTCATGCTCACGCGCGCGGCTATCGAGTGCTGCCAGCGCATGCAGTGGGCGCCCGACGTTCTGCACGCGCACGACTGGCAGACCGCGCTCGCGCCTCTCTATCTCAAGACGGTCTATCAATGGGACCGGCTGTTCGAGAAGACGCGCACGGTGCTCACCATCCACAACCTCGGCTATCAGGGCACCTTCGACGCCGCGGCACTCCCCGACCTCGGACTGGGCGAGGGCTCGCGACTGCTCCACCAGGCCGATCTCGCGGCGGGAAAGATCGGGTTCCTCAAGACCGGCCTCGCCTACGCCGACGCGCTCACCACCGTGAGCCCCACCTACGCGCAGGAGATCCAGGGCGAGCGGCTGGGCATGGGCCTCGACGGGCTGATGCGCCAGCGGGCGGGCAACCTCGTCGGGATTCTGAACGGCGTGGACACGACGGAGTGGGACCCGCGCACCGATCGTCATCTCACGTCCCGCTATTCGGAGAAGAGCCTGTGGCGGAAGGAGAAGAACAAGGAATCGCTGCTCAAGAGCCTGGGGCTCGAGTATGCGAAGGGCGTGCCGGTCGTCGGCATCGTCTCGCGCCTCTCGGTGCAGAAGGGGATCGAGCTGCTCGACCCGACGTTGCCGGACTTCCTGAGCGTGCGCGACCTCCGTTTCGTCGCGCTGGGCAGCGGCGAGCCGCGGCTCGAGCAGGTTCTAATGGGCATCCAGTCCCGCTTCCCCGGCCGCGCCTGCTTCTATCGCGGCTTCAGCGACGAGCTGGCCCACCGCATCGAAGCCGGCGCCGACATGTTCCTCATGCCGTCGCTCTACGAGCCCTGCGGACTCAATCAGATGTACAGCATGCGCTACGGCACGGCGCCGGTCGTGCGCGCCACCGGCGGCCTGGCCGATACGGTCCGCCAGTTCGACCCTGCGACCGGCGAGGGGACAGGGTTCGTATTCGAGCACTTCACCCGGGACGGCTTGAGCTGGGCGCTGGGGCTGGCGCTCAAGGTGTATGAAGATCCCAAAGCGTGGCGGAAGCTCCAGCTGAATGGCATGAAAGCGGACTTCTCCTGGAACGCATCCGCGCGCCAGTATGAGGAGCTTTATCGCCGTATCGCATCCCCGGCGGAGGCGCCGCGATGAATGTGATCCTGATCGAGCCCTGCTTCCCCGCCAACCAGCGCGAGTTCGCGCGCGCGCTGCGCCAGGCGGGCGCCACCGTGATCGGCATCGGCGAGCGGCCCAGGGATTCGCTGGACGGCGAGCTGCGCGAGTGGCTCACGCACTACGAGCGGGTGGGCTCGGTCGTGGACGAGGACGCGCTCGCCCGGGCCGTGCGCTTCATCCAGAGCAAGGTGTGGGTGGACCGGCTGGAAGCGACGGTCGAGGCCCACATCATGGCGGCGGCGCGTGTGCGCGAGGCGTGCGGCATCCCGGGGACCTCGGTCAAGACCGCGTGGCTCTGTCGCGACAAACCGGCGATGAAGGAGGCGCTGCGGGCGGGCGGCGTGCCGTGCGCGCGCTCGACCGGCGCCGCCACGGCCGACGAGGCGCGTGCGTTCGCCGCCCAGACCGGGTACCCGCTCATCCTCAAGCCACGCGACGCGGCAGGCGCCTCGGGGACCCATCGGGTGGATGACGCCGCGGGGCTCGAAGCCGTGCTCTGGAGCACGGCGTTCGATCGAGGCGCGTCACTCGCGGTCGAGGAGTTCGTGGACGGTCACGAGGGGTTCTACGACACCCTCGCGATCGGCGGACAGGTGGCGCACGAATTCGTCACCCACTACTACCCCAACGTGCTGGAAGCGATGCGGAAGCGCTGGATCTCTCCCCAGTTCATCGCGACCAACCGTGTGGACACCGCCCCCGCGTACCAGGAGCTCCGCACCCTCGGCGCGAAAGTCATCGAGCTGCTCGAGATCGGCACATCGGCCACGCACATGGAATGGTTCAGCGGAACGAGAGGACTCTACTTCTCCGAGATCGGCTGCCGGCCGCCGGGCGTGCGCGCCTGGGATCTCTACTGCGCGGGGAACGAGATCGATCTCTACGTCGAGTGGGCGATGGCCGTAGTCCACGGGCGACCGTCCCAGAAGCTCTCGCGTCGCTTCTCGGCCGGGATCATCGCGCTAAGGCCCGACCGCGACGGGAGCATCGCCGGCTACGAGGGCGTGGACGCCATCCGCTCGCGCTACAACGACTGGATCATCGACGCGCATCTGCCGCCGCCCGGCACACCCACCCAGCCCGTCGAGGCCGGGTACATGGCCAACGCTTGGCTGCGCATGAAGCACCCGGATTACGACGAGCTGCGTCGCATGCTCGATGACGTGGGCCGCACCATCAAGGTGCGGGCGTCGTGAGCGGGCGCCTGACGCTGCTCGGACCCCAGCGGCTCGCGCCGATCCTGGGCGACACGCTCGCCTCGCTCTCGGTTCCGCCCGATGCCCCGGTCGCCACGGTGACGGCGGGCTGGCAGGAGCGCGAGCCGGACGACGCCGAGCTCGACGCTCACCTCGGCGGACGCAGCCTCAACCTCGCGCTCTACCGGCGGGTCGCCGAGGTGTTCGAGCGCGATCGTGAGTTCGAGACCGCGTTCCGATCCCGGCAGGAGATTCTCCGGCGCCTGCAGGCGCTCTATCGCGTGCGGCTCGACGCCGCGTACACCGCCTGCCACGCGCTCCTCGCCATGCCCGGCGACGACCCGCCGCTGATCGAGGAGCGCGCCGCGGCGATCGAGGCGCTGCGCGATC
>JBKJXJ010000434.1:0-3873 GCA_046716125.1 Candidatus Eiseniibacteriota bacterium | reverse complement strand
TGCTGTCCCTGCAGTTCATCCCGTTCATCCTGCACAAGGATCGGACGCTCATGAACAGCGCCTACACCGGATTCATGGAGGCGGGGGAGGCGGTGCGCCGTGCTGCAGGACCCGACGCGATGATCCTCGCGGGATCGGTTCGGGCGATGCGATACGCGGCCGGCCGCGAGCACGCCGATCGGGTCCAGGGCCCGCCACCGACCCTCGGGGAGTTGCAGGCGATCGTGGAACGCCATCGTGGCCGGATCATTCTGGAATCGGACCGTTGGGAATACACCCAGCCGGCCTGGCTCTATCCCTGGAGCGACGCCAAGATCGAGAGCCTGCGGGCGCGCGGCTTCCAGACCGCGGCGACCATCCAGCGACCCTTCAGGGGCCAGGTGGTGCCGGTCGTGCTGGTCCTCACCCGGGACTGAGGCGGCCATCGGCCCGCGCGTAGGGCCCAGGCTGGCCTGGGCGGGACTCGCAGCCACCGCTCTGCTGCTGCTCGCTCAGCTGGCGCAGCAGGCCGCCCGCGCGACGCTCAACAACGACGAATGCTTTCACGCCCACGTCGCCCGGTGGATCGGCGAGCACGCCCGCTTGCCGGAGCGCATCCCCGAGCTCTATGGCGGGCTCTTCTATTCCTATCCACCGCTCCTGCACGTCCTCGGCGCCGGCTGGGTGACGCTGTTCGGCCCGCAGAGCCTGCCCATCATGAACGTCCTGCTCTACGGCGCTCTGCTGTGCGCGCTCGCGCTGGTCCCGGTGCCCGGCCTCCCGTCCACGCCCCGTCGCTGGGCGCTCTGGCTGGTGATCGCGAACGCCGCGCCGGCCACCTATGCGGTGCAGTTCTATGCCGAAATCCTCACCTGCCTGCTGGGATTGCTGGTGGCACTGCTGGTTCTGCGCGTCGCGGCGACCGGTCGCGTGCGGGACGGCGTCCTGCTGGGTGTGGCCTCGGGGTTCGCCCTGTTCGCGAAGAACACGGCCCTGCTGGTCCCGGTCCTGCTGGCCGGGCTCGTGCTCGCCCAGGGCGTCGCACGGCGCCGCGACGGGGTCCGGGCGGGTCTCTGGGCGCTCGCGGTGGCGCTGGCCCTCGCGACCCCGATGCTCCTCCGCAACCAGATGCTGTTCGGAAGCGCGATCTACCCGGGGCTCGCGCGGGACATCGATCCCTGGCTCTATGGCCTCAACCGCGAGCGGTTCGGTCGCGAGCTCCCCATCTATCTCGCGGCCGTGTGGTCGACGGTCGGGGGATGGGTGCTGAGCTGGGGCGCCCTGGGCGGGATCGTTGCGCTCGCCGCGCGGCGGCTCGATGTCGGCGCCGGGCTGCTGGCGTGCTCGCTTGTCGGCATCGCGGTGTCGCCCTTCTCACCGCTCCATGAGGCTCGACATGTGATGCCGCTGATCGCGGTGATCGCGCTGGCGGGGGCGATCCACGTTCACCACGCGCTCCGGGCGCGCGCGCTCACCTCGATCGCGGTGGAGTACGGGCTGGCGGCGATCGCGCTGATCGCGGTGCTCACCCTCGGGGACCGGCGCACGCCGTACGATGTGCCCCCTCATCTGGCCGAAGCCTACGCAGCGATCGAGGAGCGGGTGCCCCCCGGCCGCACGGGCCTCAGCCTGTGGACGTACGAGGCCTTCTATCACGCGGGCCGCCCGGCCACCTGGCCCATTCCCTGGGGTCAGGGGACGAGGAGCCCCGCGGCGCTGTTCCGCGAGCAGGACCCCGAGCGCTTTCTCGCCGAGCTCGACCGCCTCGGGATCGAGTGGATGCTCGTGCCGCGGGGGGCGGGCGCCGAGCGCTTCAACGGCGCCAACTACCCGCGGAGCTTCATGTCGTGTGTGACGGCGCTCGCGCAGCGCGGTGCGCTGAGGGTGGTGTGGGGATCGAGCGTGCTGGTCCTGGTCGAGCGTGCACATTAAGCCGCCCGCGGCCTGTCCTGCGGCAGGGGGGCCCGGGGCTCTGGTCCACCGCTCCACGGGCTGGCGCCCGATGCTGTCCGCCAGTTTGGTATGGGCAAACTCCCGCTCCAGCCACGCAAATGATGTGGCCACTCAAGGTCGCCGGCGGTAGCATCCCCGGCCAACAGCCCCCAGAGTCCCATCCGGGGCGAAGGTCGCTCCTCGCTACCGCCGCCGCGATCGGATGAGACTCTCCTGGGCGGGATGGCCCCACAGCAATGCCGCGCGCATCGCTCGCCATGACGGCATGGGGCCGCGCACACACGCAGCGCATCTCGGAGGTTCGCCATGTTCATCCGTGACCGCAGGATCCGTCTCGCCGTCGCGCTCGCCCTTTTGCTCGTGGCAGCGCCTGTCGCCGCGCAGGTCTCCATCCCCTCCTACGGAACGCAGGTGCGGCAGGACTTCAACGCTCTGGCGACGGCCGGCAACAGCGGCGTCGTGCCGCCCGGCTGGGCGATCTCGGAGTCCGGCAACGGCGCCAACGGGTTGTACACGGCCGGAAATGGAAGCTCGAACGCCGGAGACTGCTACAGCTTCGGAGCCACCGGTTCGTCGGAGCGGGCGCTCGGGACGGTGTTGACCGGCAATCAGAGTCTGGTGATCGGCGGTTCGTTCGTGAACAACACCGGCGGGGCGATCGCGTCCCTGGCCATCAGCTTCGTCGGCGAACAGTGGCGGCTGGGCACCCAGGGTCGTGCCGACCGCATCGACTTCCAGTACAGTCTCGATGCGACCAGCCTGACCACCGGCACCTGGACGGACGTGAACGGGTTGGATTTCTCGACGCCGAACATGGCGGCCGGCACGGGCGCCATGGACGGCAATGCGGTCGGGAACTTCACGGCGATCTCCAGCACCATCTCCGGCCTTTCGATTCCGAACGGGTCGGTCGTGTGGGTTCGGTGGACCGACTTCAACGCTCAGGGCGCGGACGATGGCCTGGCGGTGGACGACCTCTCGTTGACCGCCCAGAGCGGATTGACCCCGACGCATACGACCACGTGGGGACGGATCAAGTCGCAGTACCGGTGACAT
This sequence comes from Candidatus Eiseniibacteriota bacterium, assembly GCA_046716125.1. Classification (GTDB taxonomy): domain Bacteria; phylum Eisenbacteria; class RBG-16-71-46; order RBG-16-71-46; family RBG-16-71-46; genus WS-11. The sequence goes on along the minus strand of JBKJXJ010000434.1, from coordinate 885 downwards.
GGGATGATCGTCGGTCGCTAACGACCACCTCCGACCACGGGGGTGGTCGTTCCATTCCCGGGTCGTCGTGCGTCCGCCCGCCCTTTGCCCGCGCGGGTGGCGCGTGGTATCCGTTCCCACCCGGCTCGGCCTCCGACCGGGGACTCGACTTTCGCGGAGAGATGTCCGAGTGGTTGAAGGAGCACGATTGGAAATCGTGTAGGCGCTAATACCGCCTCGTGGGTTCGAATCCCACTCTCTCCGCCATCCTTGACGCCGAAGCCGGCGCTTAGCGGAGCAGGGCGAACCGCCGCCACTCCACCCGGCCCTCTGCGGCGAAGCGCGCGAAGTAGATCCCCCCGCGAAGCCGCCGGCCGGTCGCGAGCGCGGGATCGAGGGCCAGGATGTTGGCCCCGGCGCCGCAGTCGCGCGCGCCGCTCCAGATCGCGCGACCCTGCAGGTCGTGGACGCTCCACTCCACGCGGGCGGGCCGCGCCAGCTGGAGCGCGAATGTGACCGGGCCGCGGCTGGGGTTGGGCCATGCCCCCGAGAGCGACAGATCGCCCGGCGCCGATGGCGGCTCGACGCCAACCGACGCTCCGGGGAGGGTGCGCTCGAAGAATCCGTTGCCGGGAGAGCCGAGGATCAGGCGGCGATTGTTCGCCGGATCGATCGCGATCCTCGCGGCGAAGGGCCACGCGAGCCCATCGTTGAGCGAGCTCCACGTCTGTCCGCCGTCCAGCGAACGCTCGAGCCCCTCGGAGCCGGTGAAGCTGCTCCCGTTCTTGAACGCGCGCGAGGCGGCGGCGTAGATCACGTTCGGGTCGGTGGGATCGACCGCCACGTCCCGCATGTAGGTCGCGTTCCTGAGTTTGGTCCAGGTGAGTCCGCTGTCGGTGGTCCGGT
>JBKJXJ010000433.1:0-4927 GCA_046716125.1 Candidatus Eiseniibacteriota bacterium | reverse complement strand
GGCGCAGGGCGCTTACTATGTCGGCGGTCTCGGCATCAGCCTGTCGCTGCGCACCACGCTGCTGGTCTGGACCGTCGCAGGTGCCGCGCTGGTGGCGGTTCTCGCCAACGCGATGCTGACGCCCGCGCTCGGCGCTTCGGGAGCGGCGGTGGCGACGTTCTCGGGGTACGCGGTCTCCGCCATCCTCGCGACCATCGTGGCACAGCGCGTGTATCCGCTCCCCTACCGGAGCGGGCGCATCGTGACGATGTTCACGCTGGCGCTGGTGCTGGCGCTCACGCTCCAGCGCCTCGCTCCCCCGGGTGCCGCGGGCATCGCGGCGAAGCTCGCGGGGGCGGCGGTGTATCTGGGCCTGGTGTGGGGGTTCGGACTCTGGCGGCATCCGCGCGTGGACGACGCGCGCGCGACCGCGCGATAGGGAGGCGCTTCTCGAGATGTGCGGGATCGCGGGACTGCTCCACACGGACGAGCGGGTGGATCTCGGCCGCATGCACCACATGTCGCGCCTGCTCCGGCACCGCGGCCCCGACGACGAGGGGATGGTGCTCGTCGATCCCACCGCCGGCGCGGCGCTCCCGCTCGGCGGCCCGGACACGCCGGGCGTGGTGTACGCGAGTCCGCACCCGTACACGCCCGGGGCCAGGCCGCCGGATCCCGGCGGCGGGGCGTTCCGCGTCGGCCTCGCCCACCGGCGGCTCGCGATCGTGGATCTCTCGCCCGCCGGGCACCAGCCCATGTGCGACGAGGAGGAGCGCTGCTGGATCACGTACAACGGCGAGGTCTACAACCATCTCGAGTTGCGCGAGGAGCTGACGTCCCTGGGCGCCCGCTTCCGGAGCTGCAGCGACACCGAGGTCATCCTGGCCGCGTACCTGCGCTGGGGCCCCGATTGTCTCGAACGCATGAACGGCATGTTCGCGCTCGCGATCTGGGACGGCCGGCGGCGCGAACTGTTCTGCGCGCGGGATCGCTTCGGCGTCAAGCCGTTCTATTACCAGTGGGACGGGCGGTCGTTCGCGTTCGCGTCGGAGCCGGGCGCCCTGGTCCTCACCCAGCCGCGCCGGATCACCCCTCGGCTCGCCGCCGTCCGCGACCTGTTGGCGCTCGACTGGGTGGACCACGACGCGCACACCTTTTTCAATGGCGTCATGCAGCTCCCGGCCGGGCACTCGCTGGTGGTGGGGGAGCAGGGACTCGCCATCAGGCGCTGGTGGACGCTCGATCCCTCGCGGCACGCCACCGGCACTCCGGCGGACTGGGAACGCGAGTTCACCGAGCGCTTCGATGCCGCCGTGCGGCTGCGCCTGCGCGCCGACGTCGAGGTGGGCTCGTGCTTGTCCGGCGGGCTGGATTCGAGCGCGGTGGTGACGACCGCCGCCCCGATGCTCGAGCGACCGTTGCGCGCCTTCACCGTGGCCTACGACGAGGGCCCCGCATTCGACGAGCGGCATTACGTGCGCGCGACGGTGGCGAAGTGCCAGGCGACATCGGACGTCGTGGTGCCGGACGGGAGCGACTTCTGGGACACGTTCGACCGTCTCGCGGAACGCCAGGACGAGCCGACCGCGGGGCCGGGCGTCTACTCCCAGTGGCACGTCATGTCGCTCGCGCACCGTCACGGACTCAAGGTGCTGCTCGACGGGCAGGGGGGAGACGAGACCCTCGCGGGGTACTGGCGTTACCTGCCGCTGCGATTGCGGGATCTCCTGTGTGAGGGGCGGCTGGGCGAGTTCGCTTCGCTCTTCGGTCCGATCGCCGGGCGCCTCGGAGCCTCGACCACGCTCGCGCTCACGATCGAGCCCTGGTTGCCCGCGGGGCTCGTGGCGCCGCTGCGGCGGCGCTACGGCCAGGGCAAGGATCGCGTGCTGACCGCGGCGCTCCGCCGGCTGCCGTCCGTGTCGCTGCGTCCGCCTTCCGCCTTTCCGACCGCGGTCACGCGCCAGCAGGCGTTCGATACGCTCCAGCGGCTGCTCCCCTCGCTGCTTCGCTACGAGGACCGTAACAGCATGGCGTTCTCGATCGAGACCCGGCTGCCGTTCCTCGACTACCGGCTGGTGGAGTTCGTGTTCTCGCTCCCCGACGATCAGCGTCTGGAGGGGACGACGACCAAGGCGATCCTCCGGCGCGCGCTTCGAGATCGCCTGCCGCCCGAGGTGCTCGGGCGACAGGACAAGATGGGCTTCGAGACCCCGACCGACGTATGGCTGCGCAGCCGGTACGCCGGCGAAGTGCGCCGGCGGCTCCTGACCGACGGTCCGCTGCACGACTGGCTCGAACCCGGCGTGATCGCGGCCGAGCTCGAGGACTATCTCGCCGGGCGGCGGGACATCGGACTTCAGATCTGGCGCTGGCTCTCACTCGACGCGTGGGGGCGGCGATTCGTCGCGGCCGATCCCCGCGTGACCACGCGGCCCGAGGAGGCGAACACGCACCCCGGCCTCCACAAGTCGTACACGCAGGTCATCGAGATGCGCGCCCGCGAGACCGAGCCGGACACGGCCCAGCTTCACGCCGGATAGGCATTGCGGATTGGACCTCCTCGCGCTGTCCGAGGTGCGCTGGAGTTACTTCCGCACCCGGAAGCAGTTCCTCCTCTCGCGTTTCCCCGACCGCTGGCGGGTGTTCTTCGCCCAGCCCCCGGGCTCGGGCGCCGACGATCCGTGGACGCCGCGCCGCGAAGGCAACGTCACCTGCTTCACCGTGCCGTTCCTCAAACCCTCGACGACCCGGCCGCTCTACAACCTGGTCGCCTCGACCGCGCCCGGCCGGGCGATCATCGAGCACTCGGCGCGGGTCTACCTGAAGCGCATGCTTGCCCGACTCGGCGTGGCCCGGGACCCGGTGGTCATGGTGTCCAACATCTATGCGGCCGGCGTGCTCACGGGACTCGGGCGCCGTCTGGCGCTCTACGACTTCAACGACAGTCCGTTCCAGTTCGCGGGCTCGCCCCGCTGGGCGCGAAGTTACTGGAACCGCACCCTGGCCCAGATGGATGCCGTGTTCGCGGTCTCCGAGCACTACCGCAGGCAGCTCGCCTCGGAGACTAAGGCGCCGGTCATCAAGCTCGGCAACGGGGTCGAGTTCGATCACTTCGCCGCCCCGCGGCCGGTCCCGGACGACATGAAGGACCTGCCCCGCCCGCGCATCGGCTACCTCGGGCTGCTCTCGCATTTCCTCGACTTCGGGGTGCTGGAGGCGCTGCGGCAGGCACGCGCAGGGGGGACGCTGGTGCTGATCGGACCGGGCAGCCCGGCCACCGACGTCCGGGTGCGGGAGCTGGCGGCCCGTGGCGGCGTGGCGGTGCTGGGCCCGAGGCCCTATGAGCAGGCCCCCGCCTATCTCCAGGCCTTCGATGTGGGTGTGATACCTTTCCGGGCGCACGATCCCTTCGTGCAGGGTATCAACCCCAACAAGGTGTATCAGTATCTGGCCTCCGGGCTCCCCGTGGTGACCACTCCCTTGCTCGATCTGCCATCCGATCCCCCGATGCTCCAGTACACGGACGATGCCGCCGGCTTCGCCGCAGCCGTCGGCCGCGCGCTCGGCCGGGCGACCGATCGTGAGGCGTGCCGCGCGCTGGCGCGTCCCTACGACTGGGGCGAGCTGGCGCGACGCATGGTGATGGAGATCGAGTCGCGGCTGGGCGTGGTCGCTTAAGCCTTAGTCCTCCCTCGAGACCAGGAGACCCATGGCGGATAAGCGACCCAGACCCCGAAAAGTCCCGCCCGCCCGCCCGGCCTTCACGCTGTCCACCCGGTGGGCGGCCGTGCTCCTGGGGCTGCTGGTGGTCATGTTCTTCCACGAGCTGGTGCTCGGGGGCAAGACCTTCGTCTCGCCCGACACGGTGGCGCCGGTCGGGTTCGTGCGGGTCGGGGAGCAGGCGCTCTTCCAGGAGCGCACCTACCCGCTCTGGAATCCGTTCGTGTTCCTCGGCATGCCCTCGTTCGCGAGCGGCGCCTACAATCCCTACATCTATCCTCCCGACTGGCCGCTGGCGCTGCTCCAGAAGCTTCTGCCGCTGCCGGACATGACGTGGATGCTGCTCTACTATTTCCTGGCGGGGCTGTTCACCTTCCTGTTGGCGCGTGAGTGGGGCGCCACGCCGGAAGGATCCTTCCTCGGTGCGGCGGCGTTCGTGTTCGCGCCGAACCTCGTGGCGGTCGGCTCGCACGGGCATGGCAGCCAGCTCGTGGACTCCGCCTACCTGCCGCTCATGCTGTGGCTCGCCGCCCGCTGGATGCGCGGGGGCGGGCTTGCGAACCTCGGCTGGCTCGCGCTCGCCGGCGGATTCCAGATGCTGCGCGGCCACGCCCAGATCGCCTTTTACACCTGGCTCGCCGTGGGGCTCTACCTGCTCGTGGATCTCATCGCCTCCCTGTTCCGCCCGGCGACGTCGTCGGCGCCCGTGCCGATCAAGATCGGACGCGCCATTGGGGCCGTCGCGGCGATGGCGCTGGCGTTCGGCATCGCCGGCTTCTACAACCTGCCGCTGCGCGACTACGCGCGCCACTCGATCCGCGGCGGCGGCGCCGACGGCGGTGTGGGGATGGACTACGCCACCCAGTGGTCGCTCGCGCCCTACGAGCTGCCCTCGGTCGTCGCGCCGAGCTGGGTGGGATTCGGTGGCCAGTCCTACTGGGGCTCGATGCCCTTCACCGACTATCCCAACATCTACATGGGCATGGTCGCCGTGCTGCTGCTGCTCCCCGCCTTCCTCGCCGACGGCCGGCACCGGATCTACGCGCTCCTGCTCGGCGCCTTCTCGCTGATGATCGGCTTCGGCAAGAACTTCCCGCTCTACGGATTCCTCTACGACCACCTGCCGCTGTTCAACAAGTTCCGCGTCCCGGTGATGATCATCCTGCTCTTCCAGCTCGCGGTGGCATTGGGGGTGGCGTGGGGGTGGAGCGCCGTGCTGGCGCAGGCC
>JBKJXJ010000432.1:0-3983 GCA_046716125.1 Candidatus Eiseniibacteriota bacterium | reverse complement strand
CCGGACGCAGCCGCAAGCTCGGCGAAGAACAGTGCGGCACGCGCGTTCTCGGCCGGGTGACGTCCGGCGCGACGCACCGTGCCGTCCTTCTTCGGCCGCGCCTGGGTCATGAAGCCGCCCTTCCCGCGATCCTCGAACTTCTCGATCACCACACGTCCGAGCCCCCGCGCACGTTCCAGGTCCTTTGGCCGTCCGCACAGCCGTGAAGAGAGCACCAGCGCCCGACCCATCTCCACCTGATCCGCGAGCTGCGGCCACTGGAGCACGTCACCGAAAGCGGTGCGCTGGAGCAGCACGCCCATGGGATCCATGCAGGTCTCCCACACGCGCTCGATGCTGCGCAGCGCGAAGTCCCGCGTGACGGGGTCTTTGTTCGCCGCCGCCCAGGTGAGCCAGGCGTGGATCGCGACGCCGTTGGCCGCGGGCACGAGGTCCCGGTCGCCGACCTGGGCCGTGACGAAACCGCCGCGTCCATCGAGGAGCACGCGGTCCATGAACCCGGCCACCCGGCCGGCGTCCTTGAGGTAACGCTCGTCCCCGGTGGACTTCCATGCGGCGATGAGGACGGCGAGGCGCCGTCCGTTGACGTCGGTGCGGGTCTCGAACGCCGTGCCCTCTGCGGAGCTCCTGGGCCTTCGCGTCACGAAACCCCCACTCATGGTGTCCATGAGGGAGCGCGTCCAGCCGATGGTCGCCAAGGCGCGCCGTTTCCACTCGATGTCGGCAGCCTCGCGACCCAGGGCCAGCCCCAGCTCGACCGCGCTCTCGGACGGCACGCCGGCCTTGTCCACGAAGCCGCCACGCGCAGTGTCGTACGAGGCGGCGACGAGATCCCGCAGGCGCGCGAACCGCGCGCGTTCGTCGACCGGCTGGGACACGGGCCGCGTTTCCGCCGCGAGCACGATGCCGGACGGGCCCGCGATCGCGGGCTCGCCAGCCAGTGCGAAGGGAGCGCTCACCATCGCGATGATGACGGGATGTCGAAGGCGGAGAATCACCCGCTGGTTATCGGCAGGGCGTGGGCCTCGCTTGATTCCCCCCTGCCCTTACCCCCCGAGCACCCCGGCCACGACCAGCAGCGCGATCAGCACGCCCATCAGGCTCTCGCCGGCGATGATGCCCGAGGAGACCGGGACCACGTATTCCTCCGCCATCTTGGGCTTGGCTTTGGCCAGCGCGAGCGCGATGAGGGCGCCGATGAACATCGAGACCGAGTAGTAGCCGGTGATGGTGAAGGCGAGGCCGAGGCCGGTCGCCGAGGGGATGAACTTCTTGGCTTTGGGGAACGCCAGCTCGAGCAGCGGGAGGATGATGCCGACGAGGGCGCCCACCAGGAGCCCGATCCGCGCCGTGGGATGCAGGGCCGAGACCCCCTTGGCCAGCAGCTCGGCCACGCCGCGCCACACCTGCGCGGCCGGCGCGGGCCACTGATCGGTGCCCAGCACCGAGGCGTTCGGAACGAGCAGGAAGAACACCGGCACCACGACCACGGCTCCGGCCAGGACGCCGAAGAACTGGGCGATGAACTGTTGCCGCGGCTTGGCGCCGAGCAGGTAGCCGCTCTTCAAGTCGGTGAGCAGGTCGCCGGCGTGGCTGCAGGAGCCGGCGGTGATGTTGGCGGTCATCAAGTTCGTCGTGATGTTGCCGGGCGCCAGCGCTCCGAAGGTGAGCTGCGTGATCTTGCTGAGCGGTCCGGTGGGGGTGATGTCGGTCTCGCCGGTGGCGCGGGCGGCGACGACCACCAGGAGGAAGGTCATCAGCACCGCGACGATCCCCATCCAGATCTGGATGTGGAAGTAGTGATGCCCCATCCAGATGACGACGGTGCCGAGGACGGCCATCCCGCCGAGGAACCACGAGCCCGGCACCTCGATCCGGTCCATGGGGTCGTCCACCCTGTCGTGCTTGGGCCGGAACATCGCCGTGATGGTGCTGAAGGCGCGCACGACCGACTTCCACTGCAGCGCGAAGAGCAGGAGCCCCGAGGTGACCATCATCGGGACGCCGATCCACAGGCTCCACGTCGAGATCCTCCGGAACGCCCCTCCCCCGGTCTCGGGGATGATGCCGGCGGCGAGCATCATGGGGGCGAGCATCCCGTAGTTGATGATCGTTCCCAGCATCAGACTCCACGCCTGCCGGAATCCCATGATGGCGCCGGCCGCGACGAACAGCAGCGAGCCCTCGAACGAGAGCGTGAGGTCCTGCTGGAGCCGGTACTTCCCGAGCTTCCAGTCGGCGGGAAGCCAGTTGCCGGGCACGTGGGGGTACTGGATCCACGAGAGCGGCGTCGCGAGCCACGCGGGCGTGGTATCGGACGGCGCGATCCGCGTCCAACCGAAGCCCCGTCCCCACTCGGACACCTTGGTCCAGGTCGCCTCGGCATCCCGGAACCAGGTGATGAGCGACCCGCCCAGCAGCGCCAGACCCAGTGAGCGCGCCTGCCGGCCGGCGGCGCCGCCCCCGTCGCCGTGGAGCGTTCGCATCGTCGTGGCCGCCGCGATGCCGCTCGGGAAGCGAAGCTGCTCGATGTTGATCATCTGACGCTTGGCCGGGACCGCGAGGAATACACCGAGCCAGGAGATGACCAGGATCCACGCCATGAGCACCCACATGTGCGGGACGGCCTCGGGGTTCAGCATCATCAGGGCGGGGATGGCGTTGACCAGGCCCGCGCCGGTCATGTAGCCGGCCGCCGAGGCCGCCGACTGCATCGCATTGTTCTCGAGGATGCTGAACGGAGGAAAGAGCCTGGGGAGGACGCGGTGCAGCGTGGCGAAGATGGAGAAGGCCAGGATGCACGACGTGATCGCCACCCCGAGGCTCCAGCCCGCCTTGAGTCCGATGTAGATGTTCGAGGTCGACATGAACGCGCCGAGCAGCATGCCCATGATGAGCGCGCGGGGCGTGAGCTGCTTCATCCTGTCGCCCTGGTAGACGTTCTCGTACCAGTCGCGTTCGATCTCGTCGGGCGTGCGCTGCCGCTCGGCGACGGGGGCGCTCTCGTTGGCCACGGCGGTCCTCGTGGGGGATGGGGTGGGGCTCAGGCTGCAGGAACGGAACGCCGAAGGGTCGCCGAGCGGGGGAGCCGGCTCAAGGGAAATCCTGCTACAGCCTCACCCGATCCAGCCAGCGGATGGCCTGATCACGCTCGGGACCGGCCGGGGCGCGGCTCGCGTAGGCGGTGAGCGCTTCCACCGCCACGCGGGCCCTGCGCGAGCTGGGACCGATCTCCCAGGCACGGTACCGGGTCTCCGCCAGATGTCGCCGGGTCTCGATCTCGAGTGGTCCGTTCACCAGCCGCCAGAGCGCTCGCTGCCATGCGACGGCGGCCAAGTCGAATTGCGCGGCCGAGCGCCGGGCGGTCGCGTCGGCCTCGAGCCGTTGCGCCTCGCGGACCACCCGGCGCAGCGTGTCTGAGAGCGCCGAATAGACATCCTTGGCCCCGCCCGGGGGTTCCGTCGCGGGCGGCCCGATCGGTTCGGTCGTCAGCGCCGTCTTCGGGGGGCCCGGCGCGGCGCGACCGGCGAGGGAGGCGCCCTTCTGGTCGAGCACCGGGACCGCCGCGAGCGTCACGCGCGCCTCCGCCTCGGTGGCCATCACGCGGACGACCTGGCGCGTCTCGCGGTACCCGACCGCCATCACCGAGATCGAGTGTTCGCCGCGCGGCGCGCGCAGACAGTACCGGCCGCTCGCGTCGGTCCTCGTGGCCCGTCCGAGGGTGGTCAGGACGACCTGGGCGCCGGCGACCGGCCGGCCGTCGGCATCACGCACGTCCCCACACAGCCGGGCTTCCCCATCCCCGTCTCGAACCGGTGCGACCTGCTTCAACGTGCCCACCGTCGGCTGTCCCGACGGTGGAGGGGCGAACGAATACTCGCGCCCCACCGACTCCTCCCGGGCGCCGGTCGCGCCCAGGGTCTGCTGCGGGGCGGACTTCTTCACCGCATCGAGCGGCTCGGCGGCGAGTCTCCTCCTGACCC
>JBKJXJ010000431.1:0-4449 GCA_046716125.1 Candidatus Eiseniibacteriota bacterium | reverse complement strand
GCATCCTCGAGCTCGAGCCCAAGAGCCTGCACCAGCGCACCCCGCTCTACCTCGGGAGCGCTCAGGACGTGAAGGAGTGCGAGTCCTTCGTCCAGGGCAGAAACCCCGCGATCACCGCCGAGCGGCGGATCGGGAGTCCCGGGCGCTAGCCTGGCCGCGGGCGCGATCGAGGGGGTATTTGGGGCTTGCGGGCCCCGGGACAATCTGGGACGGTCGCTGGAGTCGCGTCCCCGACGTGAGGCGTCATGGCCCGCTCCCAGATTCGGCATCCAAGCGCTCGGCATCTCATCCTCACCCTCGCGGGTGTGATCGGGCTCGGCGCGGCCTGCTCCCCGTCGCCTTTCGATCCAGGTCCGGGCTCGGTCGCCTCGCCAGCCGACCCACCCACCACGATCTCCGTGCTTCACCTCTCCGATAGGCGAGCTGCGGCCAGCCGCTGGGTCAGCGTGGATCCCGCCGGCATTTCGGTTCCACATGCTGCGCTTGTGACACCGCACCGCGGCGGGGTCACGACGCTGGCGCGCGGTGGAAGGGCCCCTGACGCCGCCACGCGGGCAGTGGGCGCGGAGCAGGCGATCCAGGGCGAGCGAGCCAACATCAGCTTCAATGGAGTCCCCGGACGCGACGGCCGGCTCGATACCGACGATGACCTGCTGTTCGGAGCCGGTGATTTCTCCGGATCGGGCGGATCTCGAGCCATCGACACGGAGTACTCGCCCGTCGGCGTGCGCTTCGAACTCGGGGGCCTCGTGACGACCGTCGGTGGCGGCTACAACCCCGACGGCAGCCTGAACACCGGGACCCAGGTCGTCCTCCAGAGCATTGCCTACACCGGATACCCGGTGAGCCCGGTGCGTATCCGCTTCGACCGATCCCAGACGTACATCACATTCGACCTGTTCGCGCAGATCGGCACGATCGGCTCGGCGGCGCCGGTCACGCTGCGGGATGCCCAGGGCAATATCGTTCGCAGCTTCACCTTGACGTATCTCGACGCAATCCTCGGCGGCTTCTCGCCGACCTTCCTGGGCGGCCGGTTCCTGGTGACGTCGGCCATCCCCTTCTCCAGCATCGAGATCGGGCGCACCGTCGAGGGTGGAGGGTGGTTCTTCGACAACCTCGCCTTCGAGCCCGAACATCTCGTGCGTCACGTCTCGATCGACGCACCGGACCGTGTCAATCCGATCACGCCAACCCTGTTGCGAGTGGCGGTCCTGTCGGGAGACGGATTTGACGCCGGACAGATCGACCCCTCGAGCCTCGAGCTCGGGGACGGATTCGCGCGCCCACGCGATGGCTCCGCTCAGCTCACCGACGTGGACCGCGACGGAGACCTCGACCTGGTCGCTTCGTTCACGTCAAACCAAGTCGGGCTCGCCTGCGACGCAACCCGGGTGGTCCTCTCCGGGAAGATCCGGGACGGCCGCTTGATGTGGGGCGCTGACGCTCTCACGACGCGCTGTCGGGGTGCGGGGCCAGGCCACTGACGAGCGGCCGGACGTCCGGAGCCGCAGGGAGCGATGCCATGACCTTTCTCTTCGTGCCTCGGCTGCTGATTGCTCTGGTGCTCCTCGGTTGGATGACCACTGCCGCTTTCGGCAGTTCGTGGGAGCCCTGGTCGCCGGCCCCGCTCCCACCGCAGCCAATCACGCTCGATGAGAGCTTCTTCATCGTGGATCCGATGCTGCCCCCATCGCTGCAGTCTCCGGTCGCGGGGCCCGAGGGATCTATCCAGGAGCTGGGACCGGCGCTGTTGCCCGAGCTGTTCGTCCCAACCGGGCCGCCCTCACCCTCGCCCGATGGGTTCTGGTCCACCCTGGCTCCTCCCGAGCGATATGCCGCGGCGGCCGTCTACGATCCCGTGCGGGACCGCATGCTGGTCATCGGGGGTGCCCCGCCCTATGGCGACGGAACCGCCGAGGTGTGGGCGCTCTCCCGCGGGGGGTCGCCAACCTGGACGAATCTGAGCCCGGGCGGATCCCCCCCACCCGGTCGCACCTATCACTCGGCCATCTACGATCCGGTGCGGGACCGCGTCATCATCTTCGGCGGGGTGGCGCGTTACGCCTACCCGGCGTCCCATGCCGACGTCTGGTCTCTGTCCCTCTCCGGAACCCCCACCTGGGAACCCATCACTCCGCCCGGACCCAAACCAAGCATCCGCGCACGCATGGCCGCGGCCTACGATCCGGTGCGCGATCGGATGGTCATCTATGGTGGGTCCTCGAGTTCGAATGCCCCGCTAGGCGATGCGTGGGCGCTTCAGCTCTCCGGGACAGCGTCGTGGACTCCGCTGTCGCCCACGAATGCCGGGCCGGGCCAGCGCATCGCGCCTTCTGCGGTCTACGATCCGGCCCGCGACCGGTTGATCGTCGTGGGCGGCACCTACGCTGGTTCATTTCTCGCCGACGCTTGGGCGCTCTCGCTCGGCCCCTCGCCGACCTGGTCGTTGATCTCCACCGGCAGTGGCGGACCGAGCGGGCACTACGACCAGCAGCTGGTGCTCGACACCCCCTCCGATCGCCTGCTGATGTTCGTGGGGTACGACTTCCCGTACGTGCGGGGCGCCCCGGCAGCCGTGTGGAGCATGCCGCTCGCTCCGGCGCCCGCCTGGTCGCACGTCGCCGTCGCGGAGGCGCCGCCGCAGCGGTTCGGGGAATCTGTGACGTTCGATCCCGTGCGAAGGGAACTGCTGATGTGCTGGGGATGGGACCATAACGCCACCGGCTATGGCGGTCGCAGCTTTCCCGACGCATGGGCGCTCACGGTCGCCGGCACCCCACGGTGGGATGACCTGAGCCCGTCCGGGAGCCCGCCGCCGTCGCGCCTGGCGCACAGTGCGATCTACGACCCCATCGGCGACCGTATGGTGGTCTTCGGCGGCACGTCGGCCGAGTCCGGCCAAGCCGACGCGGCGACCGATCTGTGGTTCCTTTCACTCGCCGGACTCCCTCGCTGGAGCCGGCGCATTGATGCCCCCGGAGGGGTGACCCGGCGCACCAGCCACGCCGCCGTCTTGGACTCCCGTCGGAACCGTATGATCGTCTTCGGCGGGTTCGGCCGCGACGCGGTCACCGGCGAGATGCGCTACCTCAACGACGTCTGGGCGCTCTCGCTTTCGGACCCGCCGGCCTGGACATCCCTGACCCCGCCGGGATCCGGTCCGCCGGCACGATCCCATCACAGCATGATCTACGATTCGCGGTCCGATCGCGTGATCGTGTACGCGGGACGTAACGCCGACTATCGATCCCGATTCGACGACGTCTGGGCTCTGGAGCTCGCCGGCTCTCCGCGCTGGGTGAGCCTGAGCCCCGGCGGCGCGCGGCCTCCGGGACGCTACGGTCACGCGGCCGCATACGATTCCCATCGCAATCGGATGCTCGTATTTGGCGGGATCACTTCGTATACCGGCAACAGCGGGTCGAACGAGGCGTATGCCCTGTCGCTGTCGGGCCTGCCGTCGTGGTCCTCGGTGGCAGCCGCGGCGCCCGAGGGGCTGCCGGTGGGGCGTCTCTACCATGGCGCGGTCTACGACCCCTCCCGAAACCGCCTGATCGTGACGGGGGGAACGATCGAGACCTACAACTACACGCGTGCGAACGACGTCTGGGCGCTGACGCTGCAGGGCCCTCCGTCGTGGGACCGGCTCAATCCAGCGGGCAGCGGGCCACTCTATAAGGCACTGGCGGCTGTGGTCCTCGATCCGGCGCGCGACCGGCTGATGCTCTCCGGCGGGAACTTCAACGTTCCACTGTATTTCGACACGTGGTTCCTCGACTTCTCGACGCCGTCTGGCGCCGGCGAAGGGGCGGTTGCCGCGACCAGCGCCGGTCCCGGGCTCTCGACCCACGAAGGGGCCTCGGCGATTCGAGGTCTCCCCCGAGCCACCATCGATCGCATCGAGCCGAATCCCTCGGCGGGGGAACACTGGGTCACGTTCTCGCTCCCGCACGCGGGAAGGGTCGGACTCGAGATGATTGACGCCAGCGGGCGCAGGTTGGTGGAGACGGAGGCTGGGGTGCTGCAGGCGGGAGCCCACCGCCTCCGCCTCGACGGAGGTCGGGACCGGCCTCCCGGCGTCTACTTCGTAAGACTCGCCCACGACGGCCTGCTCTCGACACGCAAAGTCGCAATCATCCGATAAGGGCCGCGTAGCGGCGTCCGAGATGGCGGGAACGGACGTCACGCGCCGACAGGCCTGGCGCCCGCCCCGGTTCGGTCGAACGACTTCACTTCTCGCCGCGTGGCCAGAGTGACGCGACCCGCCGGCGGATTCCGTCGCGAACCTCGCATCAAGTGGGACGACGGCGTGAAGCGCTGCGTGGACTGGCTCAAGATGGAGGACGAGGCGACCGGCCGCCCCTACAGCGCCCGCTACATCGGCTCGCTGGTGGCGGACTTCCACCGCAATCTGATGTACGGAGGCATCTACCTCTATCCCGGCGA
>JBKJXJ010000430.1:0-5002 GCA_046716125.1 Candidatus Eiseniibacteriota bacterium | reverse complement strand
CCGCCGCACCCGCACCCGCACCCGCGCCCGCGCCCGCCGCGACTCCGGCGGCTCCGGAGCCCGCCTACGCATCGCACGGCCCCTCTCAAGGGAATGGCGGGGCGAGCGCCGCGGAAGCGCGCAATCTCTCGCCGGCGGTGCGCAAGATCATGCGCGAGGAGGGCGTGGCGGCCGACGAGCTGAGTGTGATCCGCGGCTCCGGCATCGCCGGTCGCGTCACGCGCGACGATCTGCTCGGCTACCTGGCGCAGCGCGGCGCCCGCCCGGCGGCGGCGGCGACGGCCCCGTCACCCGCCCCGTCACCTGCGATGGCGCCCGCGATGGCGCCCGTCGCGCCCTCAGCGGCCGCCGCTCCGCGAGCCGGCTACCTCGCCCCGCAGATGACCGCCGCGGCGGGCGGGCCCCGCGAAGAGGTCATCCCGTTCACCAAGGTGCGCAAGCTCATCGCCGAGAACATGGTCCGGGCGAAGCACACCGCGGCCCATACCCACTGCTTCGACGAAGCGGACATGAGCGCCATCGTCGCGCTCAGGAAGGAATGGGGCCCGAAGCTGGAAGCCCAGGGCGTCAAGCTCACCTTCATGCCGTTCTTCATCAAGGCGAGCGTCCTGGCCCTCAAGGAGTTCCCCTGGGTCAACGGCGAGGTCAAGGGCGACACCATGGTGGTCAAGCGGTTCTACAACATCGGCATGGCAGTCGGGCGCGACGACAAGGGGCTGATCGTCCCCAACCTCAAGGACTGCGACCGCAAGAACCTGGTCCAGCTCGCCGCCGACGTGAACGACCTGGCCACACGCGCGCGCAACGACCGGCTCAAGCCCGATGACATCATGGGCGGGACCTTCAGCATCACGAACGCCGGCGTGTACGGGGCGATCAACTCCTCGCCGGTCATCAACGTGCCCGAGGTCGCGATCCTCGGCGTCCACAAGATCGTCGAGCGCGCCGTGGTGCGCGACGGGCAGATCGTGGCGCGGCCGATGATGAACGCCTCGATCGGCTTCGATCACCGGGTGGTGGACGGCGAGCTGGCGGTCAAGTTCCTGCGCCGCGTCTGCGAGCTGCTCGAGCGTCCGGAGCTGCTCTGGTTCTACGCATGACCACGCTCTCGGTCGCCCACCTCGGACCCACCGCGTACCGCGACGGTCTGGCGCTTCAAGAGGGGCTGGTGCGCGCGCGCGCCGAGGGGCGCACCGGCGACTGGCTGCTCTATCCGGACCACCCGCCGGTCCTCACCGTCGGGCGGAGTGGGAGCGGGGAGAGCCTCCGGGCGGATCCCGAGGCGCTGCGGCGTCTCGGCATCGAGATCTTCGAGGTCGCCCGTGGCGGGGACTACACCTGGCACGGCCCGGGGCAACTGGTGGGCTACGTCGTGTGCGATCTCACCGAGCGGGACCGGGACCTGCGCCGGTTCCTGCGCGACCTGGAGCGGAGCCTGATCTCGGCGCTGGGGGAGTGGGGGCTGGCCGGGGAATCCGTGCAGGGTCGGACCGGGGTGTGGGTCGGCGGCGAGAAGATCGCCTCCCTCGGGGTGGCCGTCCGCCGCTGGGTCAGCTACCATGGATTCGCGCTCAACGTGGCCCCGGACTTGGGTTTCTTCGATCTTATCCATCCTTGCGGGCTGCGTGGCATCCATATGACGTCCCTCGCATCAAGATTAGGGCCGTCCGCACCGACGCTGGCCGAGGCGCGGGATGTCGTGGCGCGGCACCTGGCACGACAGCTGGGCCACCCCACCTGGCGGTGGGGGACGGCGGACGAGGCCAGGCGGCTCTCCGCGAGCGCCGACGCACGACAGACCGCAGAACTCGCGCACTGACGAACCGGTCCACCGGGAGGAATCCATGCTGACGTTGACAGACGCCGCGAGCGCCAAGCTCGCCGAGATCATGGCCAAGCAGCAGGAGCCGGTCGCGGGCCTCAGGGTCTCCGTCCAGAAGGGCGGATGCTCGGGGTTCTCCTACGGCATGACGCTGGCGCCCGAGGTCGGCGCCGGTGACTGGGTCGGCGAGTTCGGCGGCGTGAAGGTGCTGGTGGACGCGGAGAGCGCGCCGGCACTCAAGGGCGTGCGCATCGATTTCGTGGAATCGCTCCAGGGCAGCGGATTCTCGATCGAGAACCCGAACGCGGTCCGGTCGTGCGGTTGTGGCAATTCGTTCGAGACCGAGGAGTCGGCGGCGGAAGGGAGTCTGCCGGGGGAGATGTCGGTGTGAGGCTCAATCTGTTCACGGTCGAGGAGGCCAACCGCCTGCTGACCGAGATCCGCCCGCGTTTCGAGCGCCTGGTCGAGGCCAAGCGCGAGTTCGACCGCACCCGCACCCGCATGGATGTCCTCGGACTCGCCACGGCCGGCGCCGGCCAGGACAATCCGGACGTGATCGAGCTGCACCGGCTTCAGGAGCGGTACAACACCCTGGCCGAGCTGATCTCGAACGGGGTGAGCGCGATCCATCGCCGGGGCTGCCTGATCAAGGACCTGGATGCGGGGCTGCTCGACTTCTACGCGTTGAACGCCGACCGCCTGGTGTTCCTGTGCTGGAAGATGGGCGAGGCGGAGGTGGCGCACTGGCATCCGCTCGACGCCGGGTTCTCCGACCGCCAGCCGATCAGCCACAGCGAGCTGGACTAGGCTCGTCCCCAACGCTCCGGGCGTGGACGAACTCATGAGCGCGGCCCTCGCGCAGGCACCCGGCGGGGCGCGGCCGTTCGCCGACTACGTCGCCCTCAACGTCGAAGACATCCGCGCGCGCACCTGGGCGGCCAAGCGCGCGCTCGGCACGCGCGCGGTCGTCCTGGGTCACCACTACCAGCGCGAGAGCGTCATCGAGTTCGCCGACTTCCGGGGCGATTCGTTCAAGCTCTCGCAGCTCGCTGCCGCCCAGCCGGACGCGGCGTTCATCGTGTTCTGCGGCGTCCACTTCATGGCGGAATCCGCCGACATCCTGCGCCGGCCGCACCAGACCGTCATCCTGCCCGACCTGAAGGCCGGCTGCTCGATGGCCGACATGGCCGTCATCGAGGACGTCGAAGAGGCGTGGGACCGGCTCACCGCGGTGCACGGCGACACCCTCGTGCCGGTCACCTACATGAACTCGAGCGCGGCGCTGAAGGCCTTCTGCGGCGAACGCGGAGGCGTGGTGTGCACGTCGTCGAACGCGGCGGCCGTGCTGACGTGGGCGTGGGAGAGGAAGTCCCGCGTGTTCTTCTTCCCCGACCAGCATCTCGGTCGCAACACCGCCTTCGCGATGGGCGTGCCTCTCGACCACATGGGCGAGTGGGACTATCGCGCCCGCGACCTCGACGCGATCAACGCGCGCTGCTACCGGCCCGAGACCCGGGTCATCCTGTGGCGCGGCTTCTGCTCGGTGCACACCAAGTTCACCCTCGAGCAGGTGCGTGAGGTGCGCGCCGCCGATCCCTCGGTCAAGGTGCTCGTCCACCCCGAATGTCCGTTCGACGTGGTCCAGGCGGCGGATCTCGTCGGCTCGACCGAGTTCATCATCGAGCAGGTGCGAAAGGGTGCGCCCGGAGCGTCCTGGGCGATCGGCACCGAGGTCAATCTGGTCCACCGTCTGGCGCTCGAGCATCCCGAGCAGCGTGTCGCGCTGCTGCAGAAGAACGTGTGCCCGTGCGCGACGATGAACCGGATCGATCCCGCCCACTTGCTCTGGACCCTCGAGAACCTTGCGCAGGGGCACATCGTGAACCCGGTGCGCGTGCCCGAGACGGTCAAGAAGCATGCCCGGGTCGCCCTCGATCGCATGCTGGCGCTGAAGGGCACCGGTCAGGTCGGACGGGCCGCGATGGCGAAGGACTGATGAGCGACGACCTGCTCATGCCATCAGAGCCGGGCTCGAGAACCAGCCGAGAGCCGGGCTCGAGCACCAGCCGAGAGCCGGGCCCCGAGCCCGCTCGCGATCCCAACGTCTACGGCGCGCCGCGCCCGGCGGTGCCGCAGCGTGTGCCGCTCACGCCCAGGTTCGGCGGCTGCGCCTCGGGCGCGGGCGTCGGCCTTGGCGCGGAGGCATTGGGCACGGCCGGACACCGCCGGCTGCCCGAGTGGCTCAAGGTGAAGCTGCCGGGCATGGGCGAATACGCCGAGACCAAGGCGTTGCTGCGGCGCCAGAACCTCCACACGGTGTGCGAGGAAGCGCGCTGCCCCAACCTGGGCCACTGCTGGGAGCGCGGCACGGCCACCATCATGATCCTGGGCGAGCTGTGCACCCGCCGCTGCGGGTTCTGCGCCGTGGCGCCCGGGAAGCCGAACGGCTACGTGGATCGCGACGAGCCGCGCCGGGTGGGCGAGGCGGTCGCGGCCATGGGCCTGCGCCACACGGTCATCACCTCGGTCGCGCGCGACGATCTGGTGGACGGCGGGAGCACCATCTTCGCCGAAGTGATCCGCGAGATCCGCGGCCGCTCGGACACCGTGATCGAGGTGCTCATCCCGGATTTCCGGGGTCACGTGGACGACCTGCAGCGGGTGGTTGACGCCGCCCCGGAGGTCATCAACCACAACATCGAGACGGTCGAGCGCCTGCACCCACTGGTCCGGCCCAGCGCCCGCTACGACCGATCGCTCGAGGTGCTGCGCCGCGTGAAGGAGCTGTCGGGCGGCCGCATCAAGTCCAAGTCCGGGATCATGCTGGGTCTGGGCGAGCAGGACGCCGAACTCGAGACGACGCTCGCCGACCTGGTCGCCCACAACTGCGACCTGCTCACCATCGGCCAGTACCTTCGACCCACCCCCAATCACCTGCCGGTGGTCGATTACGTGCACCCCGACCGGTTCCGAGCCTGGGGTGCCCGGGCCGAGGCGCTCGGCATCGGTGGCGTCGCCAGCGGCCCGCTGGTCCGCTCGTCATTCCACGCCGACGAGCTGGCCGGCACCGTGCGCCACGGAGAGAGCAGCCGGGCGATGTAGGGCAGGTTTTTCGGCGTTCGCCCGGGCGGGGCGTCGGAGGGTCGCGCGAGGAGCGGCGCTGGAGCGTCGCGCCCGAAG
>JBKJXJ010000429.1:0-9112 GCA_046716125.1 Candidatus Eiseniibacteriota bacterium | reverse complement strand
GGCGTGCTTCGCGGGGCTGCCCTCGGCGGAGGCGGCGGGTGCCGTGATCGCGTACGAGCCGGTGTGGGCGATCGGCACCGGCAGAGTCGCCACGCCGGAGCAGGCCGGAGCGGCCCATCGAACGATTCGACGGGCGCTCGATGGCCACGTGGCGGCGGGCACGGGCGCGGGCGTCACGATTCTCTACGGGGGCAGCGTGGGCCCCAAGAACGCGGCGGATCTGTTCGGCGAAGAGGATCTCGATGGGGCGCTCGTGGGCGGGGCCTCGCTCGAGGCGGACAGCTTCTGGGCGATCGCGCAGGCCGCGCGAGGCTGAGGGATCGCGTTTCCGCGAAATCGCGGCGGGGGCGCCTGGACGTTGACGGCCCCCACGGGTCGCTGCTACGTTCCACGGCTGCGCCACCGTTTCCGGTGGTCATCCCCGTGAAACCGAGGGTCTATGTACGCTCTCCTGCTCACCCTTCACATCGTGATCTGCTTCGCGCTCGTGCTGGTCGTCCTCCTGCAGTCCGGCAAGGGGGGTGGGCTCGCAGGCGGAGCGTTCGGCGGCACGGCGCAGACGGTTTTTGGCGGCCGGGGCGCGACGGATTTTCTGACCCGCGCCACGATGGTGCTGGCAGGCTGCTTCTTCGCCACGTCGATCGCGCTCGCCATGATGTCGTCGGGCACGCGTGGTCCGTCGCGCAGCCTGCTCCAGGAAGAGGCGCGCAAGGGCCTGCCGACCGCACCTCAGCAGCCCGGACAGGCGCCCCAGCAGGCGCCGCAACAAGCGCCCCAGCAGGCGCCGTCACAGACTCCTCCTCCTTCGACGCCGCCGAGCGGTGGGAACAACCCGCAGTCGCCGAGCGCGCCGCCGCCGGGAGGTCCCTGAGATCGGCCAAGCGCCGAGCGCATCCCACAAGTGAACGTGCCCGGGTGGTGGAAATGGTAGACACGTACGTTTGAGGGGCGTATGGGGAAACCCGTGCGAGTTCAACTCTCGCCCCGGGCACCAGAAAAGCCAAAGCCACGCAGCCTGCGCTGCGTGGCTTCTCCAGTTCCGGCGCGACGAACTCCTAGAACAGCTCCTTCACGTACTCGTCCAGAGTCTCGGCGTCGATGTAGCCGACGGTGCGCCGCACGACCTCGCCCTTGCGGTTGATGAAGAACGTGGTCGGGATCTGGCGGATGGGACCGTACTGGTCGAGCAGCTTCTCGTCGGCCATCGCAAGCCGGAATCGGATCTTGAGCCGCTCGCCGAAGCGCCGGACGACGGCCGGACCCTCCTCGTCCACCGAAAGTCCGAGTACGACGAGTCCCTCGCCGCTGTAACGCTGCTGGACGCCTGCGAGGTGCGGCATGCTGGCCCTGCAGGGGGCGCACCAGGTGGCCCAGAAGTCGAGCACCACCGGCCGGCCACGGTGTTCCGACAGCCGGAACATCTTCCCGTCGAGCGTGCGCACGGCGAACGACGGGGCCGACTTCGGCGCACTCTCCGCACGGGCGGCAGCCGGGAACAGGGCCATTGACGCGGCCATCACGAGGCTCAGGTTGCAGAGCAGGTTGCGGGTAGATCGCAAGGGAATGACCACCTCCAGAGCCAGGCGGGTACCGTGAGGCCAGATGGGATATATCCTGAAGAGTAGATGATTGGAGTGAGGATCGACGATGTTCGGTGCGCTTCTTTGCAGCCATTTGACGTGTCGGATCAGGCACGTGCGCAAACGGCGGCGTCCGTTTTCCTTGAGGGTTTCGCGAACGGTATGTTAGCGTCCCTTCGCTCCTCAGCCGCGGACACGGCCGTCGCGACCGGAGGCGACGTGCCACGAAACTCCCGCGTTCATGTGACGACTTCACAAGGAGTGTGAAGCCGATGGCCCTCGGTCTGGTCGTACTTCAGCTTGGCGGCGGCATGCGGTCCTCGATCTGGGGACTCGTCCTGCAGTCTGGTCCTTTCGCCAAGGTGGTCCTGGCGGTCCTGCTGGTGATGTCCGTCATCTGCTGGGCCATCATCTGGAACCGCTTCCGCCTCTATGGCCGCGTGGAGACCGCCGATCGCGGCTTCCTCGCCGCCTTCCGCCGCCTCGCCCGCGAGGCCGACTTCCGTCTGGTGTGCGATCAGCATCCGCAGAGCCTGCTGGCCCGGGTGGCCTTGGTCGGCCTGCGCGGCCTCGAGCAGCATCCAACCGGCGCGGCGGGTTCCGCGGCACTGCGCTACGAGATCGTCCAGCGGGCGATGGACCGGGCGGCAGCCGAGGAGACCGCCCGGCTCGAGCGCAGCGTGGGGTTCCTCGCCACCACCGGCAGCGTCTCGCCCTTCATCGGGCTGATGGGGACGGTCTGGGGCGTCATGGCCGCCTTCCTCAACATCGGCACGCAGGGGTCCGCCTCGCTGGTGGTCGTCGCCCCCGGGATCGCCGAGGCCCTGATCGCGACCATCGCGGGACTTGCCGCCGCCATTCCGGCGGTCGTGGGGTATAACCACCTGCTGGGTCGGCTGCGCGACTTCAGCAGCTCGACCAGCAGCTTCGCCACCGAGTTCCTCGACCAGCGCATGGGCGGGGGGCAGTGATGATCCTGGGGACGCCCCGACGACCCATGGCCGAGATCAACGTGACGCCGCTGGTGGACGTCGTGCTGGTGCTGCTCATCATCTTCATGGTCACCGCGCCCTTCCTTCAGGGGGGCCTCGAGATCGACCTGCCCAAGGTTGCCACGCGCGGCATCGACGTGCGCGAGGGGCTGATCGTGAGCGTCCGGGCCGACCGCACCGTGGCGGTGGGCAACACCGTGGTGCCGATCGCCCGGTTCGAAGACGCGCTATCGCGCGCCGGCGCGGCGCGCCGCCCGGTGTTCCTCAAGGCCGACCAGAAGGTGCCCTACGGCACCATCGTGGATCTCATCGCCCGCATGCGGCGCAGCGGCGTCGCGGCGCTCGGCCTGGTCACGGAGCCGCCGCAGCCGGCGGCGAGAAGGTGACCGATGCGGGGTTCCATCCTCGGCTCGGGGGTCATCCACGTGGCGCTGCTGGTCGCCCTCTTCTTCGTGCGCACGCCGGTCTCGCTGCACATGCCGGGGCCGGAGAGCGTCCAGGTGGCGCTGGTGGATCCGGGGCTCATGGCGCCGGTCCCGCCGACGGTCACGGAGACGCCGCCGCCGCCCACGCTGGAGGACGTGAAGCCGGTCGAGGATGTCGGGGTGAAGCTGGCCCCGGTCCCGCCCAAAAAGAAGAAGGCGGTCAAAGTCCCCGAGGAAGCGCCGCCCGCGCCCGAGATGCCGACGCTGCCCTCGGCGCCGGTCGGCTCGGCCGGACTCCGCGGAGATGTCTCGCTCGACGTCCGCGACTTCGCCTTCACCTACTACCTCGTGCTGGTGCGGAACAAGATCGCGGCGAACTGGGCTCCGCCCGCCGGCCTCGCCACGGGGGGGCGCCGGGTGCGCGCGATGGTCTACTTCAAGATCGGCCGGCGGGGCGAGGTGACCGGGGTCCGGCTCGAGGGGGCGAGCGGGATCGAGTTCTTCGACCGGTCAGCGCTGCGCGCGGTCACGATCAGCGATCCGCTCCCGCATCTGCCCGAAGGATTCAGCGGGGGCGAGCTTGGCGTGCACTTCGGGTTCGACTGGGAGACACCATGAGGCGGACCGCGTTCATCGCCGCGCTCGCGTTGCTCGCGACCCCGGGTCCGGCCCACGCTCAGACGCCGACCGATGTCCGGATCGACATCTCCTCGGGCGAAGGGCGACGCATCCGCATCCACTGCGAGACTCTGCAGCCGGCCGGGGATCGCAACGCGAGTTCCTGGAGCGTCCAGGCGAACGAGGTCCTGGCCCATGACCTCGACTGGTCGGCGGTGTTCACCGTCAGCCGGGCATGGATCGCGGGGCAGCAGCCGGTCGAGGTCCAGGCGGTGGTGGGGGGCAAGCTCACGGTCAGCGGCAACCAGGTCGTGCTCGCGGGCGAGGTGCGGGATTTCCCGGCCCGACGTCCGATCCTGACCCGCGAGTACCGGGCGTCGCTCGCCGAGTGGCGCAGCGCGATCCATCGGTTCGCGGACGACATCGTCATGCAGTTCACCGGCGAGCCCGGGGTGTCGCAGACGCGGATCGCGTTCGTCGGGCAGAGCGGTCGGAACAAGGAACTCTACGTCATGGACTACGACGGGGCGCGCCTTGCTTCGCTCACCAACGACAAGTCCATCGCGCTCTCGCCCTCCTGGTCCCCCGAAGGCTCGCTGCTGCTCTTCACCTCCTATCGCGCGGGCACCGGGCCGAGGCTGTTCGTGATCGCCTCCGCGGGCGGGCGGCCGTACCTCGTCTCGGGCCGCGCCGGCATCAACACGAGCGCCTCGTACTCGCCGGACGGGCGTCAGATCGCGTGCACGCTGAGTCAGGACGGGAACTCGGAGATCTACGTGCTGGACGCGCGCGGGGGATCGCCCCAGCGCCTGACCAATCACCGCGGCATCGACACGTCGCCGACGTGGTCGCCGACCGGGCGGGAGATCGCCTTCACCTCGAATCGGACCGGGACTCCGCAGGTGCACGTCATGGATCGCGAAGGCGGCAGCCTGCGCCGCCTCAACTACGACGTGAGCTACACGGATTCGCCCGCCTGGTCGCCCAAGGGCGATCGTATCGCGTTCGTCGCCCGCGCCGGCGGCGGGTTCGAGATCTACACCTGCCGGCCGGACGGCAGCGACACCCGGCTGGTCGTGAGCAACGGCAGCAACGAGAACCCGCGCTGGTCTCCGGATGGACGACACCTGGTGTTCTCGTCCAACCGCGAGGGCGCCCGCGGCCTGTTCGTCAGCGATCTCGACGGCTCGCCCCCACGCCGGCTCGCCACCGGATCCTTCACCGCGCTTTCCCCGGCCTGGTCACCGCGTCCCGCGGCGACCGGCTCGGCATTCGGTGTCACCCCCGGCAGTTCAAACCCTGGAGGTCAACCATGAGCCCCCTGAATGCGAGGACGTTCCGTGTGGTGATGGCGGCGCTGCTGCTCGGAGTGGTGCTGGTCGGCGGCTGTTCCAAGAAGCCGATCGCGACCCCGGTGCCGCCGCCGGCGCCGCAGGAGACACCGGTCCCGACGCCGCCGCCCGCGCCGGCGCCCACGCCTCCGGCCGAGACGCCGCCCGTGGAGGGGATCCGGACCGAGGACTACGCCCCGGTGTTCTTCGACTACGATTCGCACAGCCTGCGTGACGATGCGCGCACGGCGCTGGACGGGAACGCCCGACTCCTGCGTGGCAATCCGAACGTGACGATCACGATCGAGGGCCACTGCGACGAGCGCGGCACGGTCGAGTACAACCAGGCGCTGGGGGAGAAGCGCGCCCAGTCCGCGCGGGACTACCTCGTGGCGGCCGGGATCGAGGCCGGGCGCATCAGCACCGTGACGTACGGCAAGGAGCGACCGTTCTCGACCGGCACCGACGAGGCGGCGATGCAGCAGAACCGGCGCGCCCACTTCGTCGTCCGCGCATCGTCATGAACCCGGTCGCGGGATTCGGCGAACGCCCCGGTCGGTGGCGCGACCCGGGTCGTGGCCTCGCCGGCGCGCTGGCGGGACTCCTCGTGGTCGCGGCCGCCGTTGCGACCACGGGCTGCGGTGCGCCGCAGATCGCGCTCCTGCGATCCGGTCTCGACAGCCTGCGCACCGTGGTGGACACCCTCAACGTGCGGGATGCCGCCGCGTTCGCGGTCCTGCGCGACACCCGGCGGGAGGTGGCCGAGCAACGTGACATGCTGCTCAGCACCCGCGCTTCCAGCGGCACGACCACCCAGGAGCTGTTCGAACAGATGGGACGACTCGAGAGCAAGCTCGACGAGGTCATGGGACGGTTCCAGCAGATCAGCCAGCGGGTGTCGCCGCCCGCCGCCCCTTCGGTTCCGTCCACGGCGCCGGCCCAGGGCGATCCGAACCAGCTCTACGACCAGGCGTCCCAGGACCTGACCCAGGGTCGCTACGCGCTCGCGCTCGATGGTTTCCGTGACTTCGTTCGCCGTTTCCCGGCGGCGGAGCTGTCGGACAACGCCCAGTACGGCGTCGGAGAGTGCTTCTTCGCGCAGTCGCGGTTCGACAGCGCGGCGGTGGAGTACGCGCGGGTCGAGACCGGGTGGCCGAAGGGCGATCGCGTCCCGGCCGCACTCTACAAGCTGGCGCTGAGCCGGGAGCGACTGGGCCAGACCGAGGCGTCGAAGAGGACGTTCGAGGATCTGGTCAAACGGTTCCCGAACTCGGGCGAGGCGCAACTGGCGCGTGAACGGCTCGGCGGCTCGCGCCGTCGCTGACGGGTGATGGAGCTCACGGCGGTTCCGCTCGACCTTCCGGCCGAGTGCAACCTGGTGGCCGGCCAGGCCCATTTCATCAAGACGGTCGAGGACCTGGCCGAGATCGTGGTCACCTCCGTGCCCGCGGCCCGGTTCGGCCTCGCTTTCTGCGAGGCCTCGGGGCCGTGCCTGATCCGCACCGAGGGCAACGACCCGGAGCTGATCGCGGCGGCGGTCGCGAACGCCGAGCGCGTGGGGGCCGGGCACGTGTTCTTCCTCCTGCTGCGCGGCGCCTATCCCATCAACCTGCTCAACGCGGTCAAGTCGTGTCCCGAGGTCTGCCGGGTCTTCTGCGCCACGGCCAATCCGGTGCAGGCCCTGGTCGCGCACACCGAGCAGGGGCGAGGCATGATCGGCGTCGTGGATGGCGTCTCGCCGCTCGGTGTGGAGGACGCGGCGGCGAAGCAGGAGCGGCGGGAGTTCCTCCGCCGGATCGGCTACAAGCGCTGATCCGCACCGCGGCCGGCCCACGACGCTTCACGAACCCCGGGGGCGTGGCTTAGACTGCGCGGATGCTTCGATTCGGCACCTCGGGGATCCCACGCACCACCGCCCGGCCCGGCACGCACCACGGCATCCGGCGCGCGCGCGAGCTGGGGCTCGATTGCCTGGAGATGGCGTGGGTCAACGGGGTGAAGATGGGGGACGAGGCCGCCGACCGCATCGCGGCCGCGGCGCGCGAGACCGGCCTCGAGCTGACGGCGCACGGACCCTATTACATCAACCTGTGCGGCGCCGCCGATGTCGTCCAGCGCAGCCTCGACCGTCTGCTCCACACCGCCCGGCTGGCGGAGCGCTGCGGGGCGCAGAGCTTCTGCTTCCATGCCGGGTTCTACCAGGCGCTCGCGCTGCCCGAGGCGGATCGCATGGTGCGCGAAGGGCTCGCCTCCATCACGAACCGGCTGCGTGGCGAAGGGGTGGGCGTGGACGTAAGGCCGGAGCTGACCGGCAAGGCTTCTCAGGTGGGCTCGCTCGACGAGATCCTCGGCTGGAGCGAGAGCATCGAGGGCGTGCGTCCGTGCGTGGACTTCTCGCACCAGTACGCCCGCCACGGCGGTTCCTTCAACACCTACAAAGAATTCGGCGAAATGCTCGAGCGCATCGGCGACCGGCTGGGACGGAGCGCGCTCGAGCGGCTCCACGTGCACATCGCCGGTATCGAGTTCGGGCCGAAGGGCGAACGCCGGCACCTGCCGCTCCGCGAGTCGCCGTTCCGGTATCGCGAGCTGCTGCGGGCGCTCAAGGACTGCCGCGTCTCCGGGTGGGTGGTGTGCGAGAGCCCGGCGATGGAGGACGACGCGCTGCATCTGCAGCGCGTCTATCGGAGGTTGCGCTAGACGCCATGCCGCTCACCCATCGCGTGCTCCATCTGGGACCGCTCGACAACAACACCTACCTCATCGTGTGCGTCGCCACGCGGGAGACCGCGGTGGTGGACGTGGGCTTCGAGCCCGAGGCGGCGATCGACGCCGTCCGGGCGGGTGAATTGAAAGTTCGCTACTTGCTCAACACCCACGCCCACTACGATCACGCCGCCGGGATGCGCACGGTGCAGGAGGCGGTGGGCGGCGAGTACCGGCTTCATCCCGCGGACCGGCCGCTCCTCGATCACCTGGCGGAGCAGGGCGCGGCGTTCGGTTTCCCGCCGGCGACCGCGCCCGGCATGGTGCACGATCTGGCCGACGGCCAGCGCCTGCCGCTGGGCGAGGAGTTTCTCGAGGTCATCCATACCCCCGGGCATTCTCCGGGCGGCGTGTGCTTTCGCTGGGGCGACTGGATCTGGGTGGGCGACACCCTGTTCGCGGGCTCGGTCGGGCGCACCGACCTGCCCGGAGGCTCGTTCGAGGAGCTCGAGCGCGCGATCCGGACGCGCCTGTTCCCGCTCGGCGACGGGCTTCAGGCGTTCACGGGGCATGGCCCGGCGACCACGCTCGGCCGTGAGCGGCGCGACAACCCGTTCGTCGGCGAAGCGGCGAGGTTCGCGTGAGCGGGGCGCCTGGGGAGTGGGCGGCGCGGCTGCGCTTCGACCCGACTGCCTTCGTGGCGCCCGGTGCGGTGGTGGTCGGAGATGTCACGCTCGGGGCGCGCGCGAGCGTCTGGTTCAACGCGGTCGTGCGCGGCGACTCCGCGCCGGTTTCGATCGGCGAGGACTCGAATTTGCAAGATTTGTGCGTGGTCCACGAGGACGAGGGATTGCCGGCGCTGATCGGCGCCCGGGTCACGATCGGCCACCGGGCGATCGTGCACGGATGCGTCATCGAGGACGAGTGCCTGATCGGCATGGGCTCGATCCTGCTCTCCGGCGCCCGCATCGGCTCGGGCTCACTGATCGGCGCGGGTGCGCTGGTGCGCGAGAAGCAGGTCGTCCCGCCCGGGAGCCTGGTCCTCGGCATGCCGGGCAAGGTCGTCGGCGAGGTGACGCCCGCCCAGCGCGAGGGCATGCGCGGCAGCTCCGCCCACTACGCGGCGCTGGCCCGGAGCTACCTCGAGCGCGGGTTTGCGCGGCCGCACCCCGCGCCGCGCAGCGATGCCGGGGTCACGGCGCGCGACAGCCGGACGCTCGATTTCCAGGAATGGACCCGGCTGCTCGGGCTGCTGAGCGAGGGCCCGGCGTGGGTGGCGCGGCGGCTCGATCGTTATCCCGAGGCGCGCTGGGCCCTGGCGGCTGCACCCGGCCGCTGGTCGGCGCTCGAGGTGCTCTGCCACCTGCGCGACACCGATCGCGACGTCCTGCTCCCGCGCCTGGAGCGCATGCTCACCGAGACCAGGCCCGCGATCCCCGACGTCGACATGCGGGGCTGGG
>JBKJXJ010000428.1:0-2984 GCA_046716125.1 Candidatus Eiseniibacteriota bacterium | reverse complement strand
CCGGCGCCCTCGGCCCCGCGGGGGAATCCGGCGACGGCGCGCACGCTCACCCCGCCGGTCGCACCCTCCCCCACGGCCGCGTAGTGGCGGGTCTCGCCATCCTCGCCGGCCGGACGCATCCCGAGCGTGTCCGTGAGCACCCCCCCCGTCGCCTCGTGGCTTGCGACCCAGAGGGACACCGCATGGATGCCCCGCAGGGCGTGTTCAGCCGCGATGCCCGCCGCGCCGCCCCATGACGGACGCGTCGCCGTGCCGGGATGCCCGACGATCTCGAGCATCAGCCCGTCGGGGTCGCGGAACGCGAGGACCTGCTCGGCGCCCGCGCCCGCGTTCCGCCGCGTGACGGGCCCCTCGAACGCGACCCCATGGCGCACGAGACGCTCCACCCAGAAACCGATCGCCGCGGGCAGGATCCCGAACGACGTGACGGCGACCTGTCCCGCGCCCACGCGGCCACGCCGCGCGCCCGGCCACGGAAAGAAGGTGAGCAGGCTCCCCGGGGAACCCACCTCGTCTCCGAAATAGAAGTGGTAGGTCTGCGGGTCGTCGAAGTTGACCGTGCGCTTGACCAGCCGGAGCCCGAGGATCCCGGCATAGAAGTCGAGGTTGCGCTGCGGATCGCTCGCGATCGCGGTGACGTGATGGATGCCGGACACGGGAGTGGTCACGTCCCCAATATCGGGCGGTCGAGCCGGACAGGCAAGCGGGCGAGCGGCGGGCAGCCGGAACGGGAAGGCGGAGGGGGCGTCGAGGGCGAGCGAGAGCCACGGACCGGCGGAGCGAGCCCGAGATAGAGCGCGTCCCCGCACGATGCGGGGACGCGCGCACCCCAGAGCCATCCCTGTCCTGTCTACCCTCGCCCGCCGCCTGCCAAACCCGCCGCCCGCCCTAAGATCGCTCGAGCCGAGCCACGCATTCGATATGCGGCGTATGCGGGAACATGTCGAATGGCTGGACGTCAGCAAGCGGATATCCCAGACCAGCGAAATCTTTCAAGTCCCGCGCCAGGGTCGCCGGATTACACGAGACGTAGACCACCCGTTTCGGCGTGAGTTCCGCGACCCGCGCCACGACCCGCGGATGGAGCCCGGCGCGCGGCGGGTCCACGACCACGATGTCCGGGCGGACCGCGCCGGGACGCTCGCCGCGCGCCCACTCACGCAGCACCCGCCGCGCCTCGCCCTCGACGAAGCGCGTGTTGGGCTGGCCGTTCCGACCGGCGTTGCGCACCGCGCGTGCGACCGCGTCGGTGGAGCTCTCGACCCCCACGGCCGTTCCGCCCTTCGCGGCGCGAGCGAGCAGCAGCGTGAGGGTGCCGGTGCCGCAGTAAAGATCCAGCACCTGCTCGCCGCCTTCGATCCGCGCGGCCTCGATCGTCGCCGTGTAGAGCGCTTCCGCCTGGCGGCTGTTGGTCTGGAGGAACGCGTTGGCGGAGACCTCGAACTCGAGCCCCAGCAGCCGCTCGACGATCGTGCCTGGGCCTCGCAACAGGCGCTCCTCCTCGCCGAAGGCGATGTTGGCGCGCGAGCGGTTGAGCAGCAGCGTCACGGTGCGCACCGCGGGTGAGAGGTCGGCGACCGCCTTCGCCCACTCCTCGAGGCCTAAGATCTCGTCCGACGACGCGACCAGGTGGACCGCGCACTGATCGGTGGTCGGCAGGTGCCGGACGGTGAGGTAACGCACCACGCCGCCGTGATGGCGCGGGTGGTAGGCCTGCCACTTCCGCTCGGCGGCGAACCGCTGGGTGAGGCGCACGATCTCGACCGTGAGCGCGCTCGGAAGCAGGCAGGTCTGAAGCGCGAACACGCGATCGAACGTGCCACGCTCGTGCAGCCCCAGCACCGGGACGCCATCGGCGCCGGGATGGAAGCTGAACTCCATCTTGTTCCGGTAGTGGAAGGTCTCGGGCGCCGGCGTGATCGCCCGCACCGGCGGATCGGCGATCCCGCCCAGGTGGGTCAGGGTCTCGCGGACCTGGCGCTCCTTGATGCGGCACTGGGCGGCGTAATCCAGGTCCTGGAAGCGGCAGCCGCCGCACTGCTGGACATGGGGGCAGGGGGCGCTCACCCGCTCGGCCGACCCGGTGATCAGGGCTCCCAACCCTGCCTCGGCCAGGTTGCGTCTAAGGCGTGTGACGCGGGCCTCGATCACGTCCCCGGGCAGCCCGCGATCCACGAATACGACCCGGCCCTCGTGCCGGGCGAGCGCCTTGCCGCCCAGTGCCAGGTCGGTGACGGTCAGAGTTAACAGGTCATTGACCTTCATCGGCTTGGGCTCGGGGGACACCGGCTCGGCGGGGAACTTCCGGGAACCACAGTGCGTGGCCAGGCGTTTGTACTACTGCACACCCGCAGTGATGACGCCATTGCCCGCACGCTAGCACAAGGGGGAAACACGATGCGAAAGCGGATGATGGTGCGGATGGCGTGGGGGGCCGCGCTGGCGGCGCTGGCCCTCACGGGGGCCCTGGCCATGGCGATGCCCGGCGGCGCCGCGGCCCAGTCATCGGCCCAGAACCCGGAGCGCGCCTGGCTCGGCGTCACGACCCAGGAGATCACGAACGACCTGCGCGAAGGCCTCGACTACCGCGGCACCGGGGTGCTGGTGAACAGCGTCGTCCCGGACAGCCCGGCGGACCGCGCCGGCTTGGAGCAGGGCGACGTGCTGGTGAGCTTCAACTCGCGCACGATCAACACGCCCTCCGAGCTGGTGGACCTGGTGCGCGACGCCCGGATCGGGCAGAGCGTCTCGCTGGTCGTCATCCGCGACGGCCAGCGTCGGAACCTCACCACGCGCCTCGCGGCGCGGAGCGACAGCGACACGGGTTACTACGACACGCCGACCCCGCGTGCTCCGAGAGCGCCGCGTGCTCCGCGCGCTCCGGATGCTCCGTCGGCCCCGCGCACCCGCACGTTCCACTGGAACGGTGAAGGGTTCGAGATGCCTGACATGCGTGGCCTTACGAACCTGCGCGTCTTCGGCCG
>JBKJXJ010000427.1:0-5843 GCA_046716125.1 Candidatus Eiseniibacteriota bacterium | reverse complement strand
CGTGACCGCCGGTGCCGGCGGCAATGCCGCGCGCGCCGCCGGTGAAACGTCCGCCGGATCGTTGTTTGCGAGCTGCACCGGCGCTGCCGCTGGCGGTGCGATGTCGGGCGCGAGCGGCGGCGCCGATGCTATGTCGACCGGGGCTGGAACGAACGGCCGCGCGGGCGGCGATGCCGATGCGACGGCCACCGGGGCCGGAACGAACGGCCGCGCGGGCGGCAGTACGACGGTCACCGAGGGGCGGGCGAGCGTTGCCGACGCGACGGCCGGGCGCGGGCGGCCGTTTCGCCGATTCACTCGTGGTGGACATGGCCGGCGCGCCGTCGCGACTCGAGGTGCGCTCGGCGCGCGCCATGCTCGACGGCGGCACGCTCACGGCGTCAGGCGAGGTGACCGGGACGGCCACGCCCTGGCCCGACTCGCTCACCGGGCCGGGGCTCACGCGCTGGGTGGCGGACGCCGCTCGCTGGAACGGAACGGTCAGCGCGCAGCGGCTTCCGGTCGAGGGTCTGGGGAGCCTGATGCCCGGGGCCGTCGGATGGACGGGGCGCGCCGGCGGAACGCTCGAGCTTGCCGGGCGCCCGGGGGCGCCCGAGTTCACTTGGAAGGTCGAGGCGAGGCCGCTCACGTGGCGCGACTACCGTCTCGACGAGGCGACCGCGAACGGACGCTACCGGGACGGGCGGCTCGAAGTCTCCCAGCTTCGGCTGACGCGCGGCAATGTGGCGTCCGCCATCACCGGTTCGATGCCGGTGCGCCTCGCGGTGGGGCAGCTCCCGTCGCTGCCGGAGCAGCCGATGGACTGGCGCGTGGAGTTGCCGGACGCGGATCTCGCGCTGCTTCCTCTATTCGTGCCTCAGATCGGCGCGGCCGCCGGGCGGTTAGACCTGACCGCCCGGCTGACCGGCCCCGGGCGCTACCCGAAGTTAGCCGGCAGCGCCCGCGTCCGGGACGGCAGCATGCGGCTGGCGGGCCGCGACGAACAGCTCGAGGCGTTGAACGCCGAGTTGACGCTGACCGATACGCTGATCACGCTCAACTCGCTCAGCGCCCGCCAGCGCAAGCGTCAGGGAGCCCAGGGGCAGGTGGACGCCAGCGGCGTCATCGAGCTGACGGGCCTCGCGCTCAAACGCTACCGATTCGATCTGCGCCTGAGTGACTTCACCGCGGTCGAACACGATGTCTACGCCGCGGACTTCGACGGCACCTTCACGGTGACCAACGCGCCCCGGGTGGGCCGGACCACGCTGCCGCTCGTGGTAGGCAACGTCGAGCTGCGGCGGGCGGTGGTGTCGTTCGACTTCGCCAACCAGACCGAGGTCCAGCGGATCGCGGCGGCGACCAAGCAGCTCTACTGGCTCTATCGGATCCAGCTGAGCGCCTCGGACCGGCTGCGCTGGAAGCCCGACGCCGCGGATATCGAGTTTAGCGCCGACCTGAGCCTGGAACAGACCGCCGACTCGCTCATCATCTATGGAGACATGACGGCCCTGCGGGGTAATTACCACTACCTGAGCAACAAGTTCACGATGGAGCGGGTCAACCTGACATTCGACAATGTGCTGGGAGTGAACCCCAAGCTGGATATCGTCGGGGTGACGCGGGTGCGGCAGCGACCGCCCACGCCGCCCGGCGGGGTGAGCGTCGGATCCGTCCAGGACCCCATCGAGGAGACCATCACGGTGACCATCACCGGACGGGCGGCCGAGCCGATCATGTCCTTTTCGAGCGACGCCGGCTCCGATCAGTCGACCATCCTGAGCTCCCTGACCTACAGCCCGCTTCGGGATCGCTCGGGTCTCGACATCGGGGCCAACTTCGCCGATGACTGGGTGACGAGGAGCCTCAACCGCCAGCTCTCGGACGAGGCCTCGCGCCTCTTCCAGGGGTATCTGGATGACGTGGAGTTGTCGCGGGAATCGGGCGGGTTCTTCCTGGGACAGGGTGAAGCGGTCGTCCGCGTCGGCATCCCGATCGCGCCCCGGCTCGACCTGCGTGTCGGGCAGGTGGTGCCGGGGTTCACGAGGCCTGGGGCGACCGCCACGACCAGCCCGTTCGAACGGGACGTCGAAGCCGAATACCGCATCAGCCGGTTCTTTTACATCTCGAGCAAGTTGACGCAGCGTCGCGCCCAGAGCGGGACCAGCGGGGCCAGCACGACCGCCCCGGAGTTCAACGTGAACTTGAAGGCGCGGTGGGAATACTAAGGGTAGGCTAGAATGTTCGAACCCGGACCGGGGGGCCCCATCGTCCAATGGGGGCAGGCGCGCCGTCGATCTCCCCGGACGTCGTCCACCATGACCGGTCGTCACGAAAGGACCATTCGCATGCGTTTCCCGAGGCGCGCCGCCTGGCTCGTCCTGGCCGTCGTGGTCTCCCTGGCCGCTCCGCCCAGGGCGGATGCCCAGTACTTCGGCCAGAACAAGGTCCAGTACCGCCAGTATGACTGGCGCTCGATCACCTCCGACCACTTCGAAGTCTACTTCTATTCCGGGCTCGACAGCCTGGCGCGCCGGACCCTGGACCTGGCCGAGAAGACCAACGCCATGCTCTCCAGCCGCATGGGCCACACCCTCGGGCGCCGCGTGCCGCTCATCCTCTACGGGTCGCACAACGACTTCGCCCAGACCAACGTCACCTCGGAGCTGATCGACGCCGGGACCGGCGGCTTCACCGAGCTGCTGCGCAACCGGGTCGTGCTGCCGTTCACCGGCTCCTACGAGGACCTGCGGCACGTGCTGGTGCACGAGCTGACCCACGCCTACATGTTCGACCTGCTCTACGGCGGCGCGGGGGCGTCGCTGATCGCCCGCCAGAGTTTCTTCTCGGTGCCGCTCTGGTTCGCCGAGGGCCTCGCGGAGTACTACTCGCTCGGGATCGAGTCGAACGCGGAGATGTTCCTGAGGGACGGCTCGGTGGACGGCTACCTGCCGCCGCTCCGGTATGCCGGCGGGTACCTGGTCTACAAGCAGGGACAGTCGGCGCTCGCCTACCTGGTGGACCGGCACGGCGAGGAAAGGTTGCGCGACCTGCTCCAGCGCATCCGGACGATGCGGAGCTTCGACCGCGCATTCCAGCGCAGTCTCGGCGTCTCGATCGACAAGTTCGACGAGCAGTGGCGCACCTGGCTGCGCAAGACCTACTGGCCCACGGTTGCCGTCAAGGAGAGCCCCGAACTGTTCGCGCGCCGCCTGACCGACCATCGCCGTGACGCGAGCAGCCTCAACACGTCGCCGGCGGTCTCGCCGCAGGGGGACCGGATCGCCTACTTCTCGGACCGCAAGCAGTACACCGACATCTATCTCATGTCGGCGCTGGACGGGAAGGTCATCCGGCGCGTCATCCGCGGCGAGCGGAACGTCCAGTTCGAGGCCATCCCCTCGTTCCGGAGTGCGCTGACGTGGTCCCCGGACGGTGCCAGTATCGGCCTCACCGCCAAGTCCGCCGGCCGGGACGTCCTCTACCTGGTCCGGGCGAGGGACGGCAAGGTCGTCAAGCAGTTCGATCTCAAGGTGGACGCGCTGTTCTTCCCCGCCTGGTCCCCGGTCTCGGATTCGCTGGTCGTCGTCGGGGTCAAGGACGGTCGGTCGGATCTCTGGATGGTGGACACCGGCACCGGGCAGATCACGCGACTGACGGACGACACCTGGGACGAGAAGGAACCGACCTTCAGCCCGGATGGCCGCAGGATCACGTTCTCGTCGGAGCGCAGCACGCCGGTCGTGCTCCACCCGCAGCGCCACGAGAAGGGTTTCGGCACGTACGGCCTGTACGACATGGACCTCGCCTCGGGCGCCATCCGGCCGCTCCTCGACACCCACGGGGACGATCTCTCGCCGGCCTGGTCGGCCGACGGCCGTAAGCTCGCGTTCATCACCGATCGGAGCGGGACCCCCAACATCGCGCTGTTCGACACGGCGGATAGCACGATCACCCAGCTCACCGACGTGCTGGGCGGGGTCAAGAGCCTCTCCTGGTCGCGCGAGAACGACCGTCTCGTCTTCTCGGCGTTCAATCGTGGCGGCTTCGACGTGTTCGCGGTCAAAGAGCCGCTCTCGATCGACGCGGTGGTCGCGCGCCTCCGGCGCCAGGCGCCCCACACGGTTTTAAGCCTCGCCTCCGCCGCGCGCAAGGCCGAGCCCGACACCCTGCCGCCGGCGCCCGGTTTCGGCGCGCTGGCCGGCGCCTGGCCCGACACGCTCACCGCGCGGTCCGACTCGATGAGCACGGCGCGGCCCGAGGGCGGGCGAACGCAGACCGCCGAGCGGCGCGTCGACTCCGCCCCCCTGGCCAAGGAGACCCCGTACGACACACCGCCCTGGGGGGGCGGCCGGTTCAGCAACAACAACTATCCCGCGCGGCCCGACTCCATGCCGAAGCTGGTCGTGCGCAACCCGCTGGTCGAGACCGGCGGACCGTTCGCCGTTCCCGACTCGGTGATGGCGCAGACCCCGAAGGGCTATCGCGTGCGGCTGGCCCCCGACTTCGCGGGCGGCGGGTTCTACGCGTCCTCGAGCTTCGGGTTCATCGGCAGCACCCAGTTCCTGTTCAGCGACTTCCTCGGCAACCACAGCATCTACCTCGCCACCGACGTCTTCAGCTCGTCCATCGAGGAGACCAACGCGCTGGCGGTCTACAACTATCTTCCCAAGCGCTGGGATTTCGGGGGCGGCCTCTTCCACTTCAAGAACTACTATTCTTCGCGGGTCACGACGCTCGGCGACGCGCTGGGCAGTCCGCGACTGTTCTCGGAGCGGAACTTCGGCGTGCTCGGGAACATCTCGTACCCGTTCGACCGGTTCCGGAGGGTGGAGTTGAGCCTCACCCAGCTGTTCGCCGAGATCCGGTTCTTCGATCCGGTCTTTGGCACGCCGCTCGAGCGCAAGTACCAGTCCGTCACGTCGCCCTCGGTGTCGCTGGTCGGGGACAACGCGCTGTTCGGCTACTACGGCCCGGTCAACGGCCGGCGCTACAACGTCACCTACAGCCCGTCGTTCGCGGTCTTCGACAACGGACTCCAGTACCACACCGTCACCGCCGACCATCGCAAATACTGGGACCTCACCCACGGCTACACCTTCGCGGTGCGGACCCTGGGCGCCTACAGCACCGGCCGCGACGCCCGCACGTTCTTCGTCGGCGGGTTCTCGACCCTGCGCGGGTTCGAGGACTTCTCGATCGAGGGCACGCGGGTGGCGATCGCGAACCTCGAGGTTCGATTCCCCTTCATCCAGCACCTGGGGCTGGTCGGCCCGGTGCCGATCGGCATCTTCAATCTGCGCGGCGCCGCGTTCGCCGACGTGGGCGCGGTGTGGAACCAGGGCGACAAGCTGCGGCTGAGCGTCATCTCGGAGGACCGGCAGGACGGGGTGATCGCAGGCGGGACGCGCGAACCGTTCAACGGTCTCGGCTTCGGCTTCGGCGGGGGCATCCGCACCGCGCTCTATTTCTTCATCGTCAAGATGGATGCCGCCTGGAACACCGACTTCCGGACCATCAGCAAGCCCCGCTGGCACTTCAGCATCGGGCCGGAGTTCTAGACCGGTCCCCGGCAGGCCAGGATACGAGCGAGAGCCACTCGACCGATTGTCGGTCGGGTGGCTTTCGGCTAGATTGCGGGTGTCCTCGTCTGCCGTGCCCCCGCCACCCGGATGACGCCCGCCGTGGAGCCGATCACCGATCTCAATCCCGAGCAGCGCGCCGCCGCGGAGCACGGCGAGGGCGCGGTGCTGGTCATCGCCGGCGCCGGCAGTGGCAAGACGCGGGTGCTCACCGCGCGCGTCGCGCACCTGCTCGCGCGCGGTGTCTCACCCGAGGCCGTGCTCGCCTTCACCTTCACCAAC